>CAZDLS010000010.1:0-7667 GCA_964506425.1 uncultured Planctomycetia bacterium
GCAGCGGTCCGGCCGCCTGCGAGGTGGCCCGGATCCTGGCGGCCCGCAAGATCGACGTCAAGTTCTTTGGCGCCCTGGACCCGGTGCTCGAAGGTGTCGAGGTCATCAGCGACAACCCGATCATCGAGGTCCTGGGGGACAGCGAGATCAAGGCCGTGCGCCTCTCGAACCAGAAGGTCGTCGGCGCCTCGCTCCTCGTCTTCGCCGGCCAACGGGAGGCGAACGTGGATTTCATCAGGGATACGGACATCAAGATCAACCAGGGGGTCCTCGTGGACGCTTCCCTGCGCACGAACATCCCTTATATCTTTGCCGTCGGCGACGTGGCTGAGCCCCACGAGGGCGCGTGGCAGCAGGGGTGGGAGGCGGCGCTTCGGCAGGGAGAGATGTTGGGAGGTTTTTTATGCCAGGTTTAGGAGAGACCGTCAGCCGGACGACGGACACGCTGATCACAACGGCGAAGAAGGCGCTGGCGGACGCGATCGCGCAAAAGGGGAAGACGGCGCCTCTCGGTTTTGAAGGGACGGCGTTCTTCCTGCCCTTGTCCCACGCCCTCCTGGGCGCTGAGGTCAAGACGCTGGGGGACGCGCAGGCGGTCTTGACCGAGGCCGAAAAGCTGGCCAAGGGGGAGAAGGCCGGCAACGGCTTGAGTGTGCCGTATCTTGACGGGATGCTCCAGCAGGGCCTGGCGACGCTCTTTGCCGAGGAGGTCCTGGCGGCCTTGACGCATAAGCCGGTGGACGGCTACCTGGGGTTTGTACCGGACACGGTCCTGCGCGCGCTCGGCGTTCAGCTCGTGGACGGCCGTATCGCGGGCATCGCGGTGATCGTGGGACGGGCGCCGGACGGCAAGGCCGCGGTGAAGATCGTGCGTGAGCTGCAGGCGCGCAACGTCGTCTCCCTTATCGTCGGCAATAAGGGAGAGAAGAATTTCAGGGACCAACTGGTGGAGGCCAACGTCGAGCTCGGCCTCGATAACTATATCGTGCCGCTGGGGCCCGACGAGCTTGCGGCGATCTACGCCGTGAACTTTGCGGTGCGCGCCGCGCTCTCCTTCGGCGGGTGCAAGGGCGGTCAGTGGCAGGAGACGCTGACGTACTGCCAGAACCGCGTGCCGGCCTTCGTGCTGGTCTTAGGGAAGCTCGACGCCGTGATCGCGACGACGGGCCTGGGGGTCTTGAGCCTGGGCTTTCCGATCGTCACCGACCAGGACGCCCCACAGGTCACGAAACTCGAGACGACGAAGTTCGAGGCGCTGGTCACCGAGAAGGACGCCTCCAAGATCGTCGGCCGCTGTGTCGAGGCGCGCGGCATCAAGGTCCAGGTGTCCCATGTCGATATCCCCGTCCTGGTCGCCCCGGCCTTCGAAGGCGAGCGCGTGCGCAAGGAGAACCTGAAAGTCGAGTTCGGCAGCAAGTACTCGACGTCCTTTGAGTTTCTCGTGTCGCGGCCGGCGTCCCAGGTCGAAGACGGCCGCGTGACGCTCATCGGTCCGGACATCGACGCCTCCGACGCCAAGGCCCTGCCGCTGGGGATCCTCGTCGAGGCGGCGGCGCGGGAGTTCAACAAGGATTTTGAGCCGATCCTCGAGCGCCAGATCCACCGTTACATCAACGAGGCGCAGGGGATCATGCACATGGGCCAGCGCGACATGAACTGGATCCGTATCTCGCGCGAGGCCTTTGACAAGGGTTTTCGCCTGAAGCACATCGGCGTCCTCCTGCACGCGATGCTCCATAAGGACTTCGGCGCCATCGTCGATAAGGTCCAGGTGACGCTCTTCACGAAAGAGGAAGACGTCGTCCAACGGCTCCTTGAGGCGCGTGCGGCCTTTGAGGCCCGCGATGAACGGCTGCGCGGCATGACCGACGAGAGCGTCGACACCTTTTACAGCTGCGCCCTGTGTCAGTCCTTCGCGCCCAACCACATCTGCATCATCACGCCCGAGCGCCTGGGGCTGTGCGGCGCCTACTCGTGGCTCGACGCCAAGGCGGCCCACGAGATCACGCCCACCGGCGGCAACCAGCCCGTGCCCAAGGGCGCATGCCTCGACGAGACGCTCGGCCAGTGGAAGCGGATCAATGATTTCGTCTATGAGGCCTCCAACAAGACGATCGGCGAGGTGAGCATGTATTCGCTTTTGGTGGCGCCGCAGTCGAGCTGCGGGTGCTTCGAGTGCATCGTGGCGCTCGTCCCCGAGGCGAACGGCGTTTTGATCGTCAACCGCGAGTTCGCCGGCATGACGCCTCTGGGGATGACCTTCACCCAGCTGGCGAGCTCCGTCGGCGGCGGGGTGCAGACGCCCGGTTTCCTGGGCGTGGGCAAGCTCTACGTGACGAGCAAGAAGTTCATCTCGGCCGAAGGGGGTCTGCCGCGCGTCGTCTGGATGCCTAAAGACCTGAAGGAGGTTTTACGGCCGCGCCTGGAGGCGCGCGCGCGGGAACTGGATATCACCGGCTTTATCGACAAGATCGCGGACGAGACCGGCGCCGAGACGCTCGATGATCTTCTCGTCTGGCTCAAGGAGAAGGACCACCCGGCGCTCTCCATGCCGCCGCTGCTTTGACATCCTGAGTCGGGTTGGCCGGATGGGAGGCCCTATATCGGCTGACGGCAGGACTCCTTGACAGGCGCAAAAAGTGCTTGCCAAGCAGGGTGAAGTATATTATTCTAACCTTAACCCCATCCTAAGGATGAAGAAAGTCACGTCCGTTCTGCCAACGTTTCTCGGCGCTCTAATCCTCCTTCTGAACCTTGCGGCCGGCCTCGCCTTCGCTCAATCGACCGAGGAAACCTCAAGGAAGATGGCCTTGGAGTATCGCGACAAGGGATTGCAGGCCCAGCGTTCCGGCGATCTCGATACGGCCATGGTGTTCTTGCAGAAGGCGGTGGAGCTGGACCCGTCCCTCGGCGTCGCCTACAATGATCTGGGCGTGCTGTATGAAGCCAAGGGGTGGTCCGATCGTGCCAAGCTCGCCTACGGCAAGGCGATCGACCTCGATCCCAACATGTCCAGCCCCTATTACAACCTCGGCAGCATCTACGCCAAGGAAGGAGAGTTCGAGAAGGCGGTCATGTATTTCAAGCAGCGCGTCCTCATCGGAGATTGGAATGACGAGTGGACGATGAAGGCCCGCCGTGAGTTGCAGAGCCTGGGCGTGGATGATCCCGAGATCCGCCAGGATTTTATGGAGGAGCACCTGGCGCGCGTGGAGGAGATGGGGGACATCAAGGGCAGCCCCAAGGGCAACGACCTGGACCCCAAGACGCGCAAGCGCCAGGCCCGGCTCCACCTCTTCCGCGGCAAGCAGCTCGCCTACATGGGGCAGTATCTCGAGGCGCTCCGGGAGCTGTCTTACGCCGAGGTCTTAGACCCCCGCAACAAAGAGATAGAGAAGGTCTTGGAAAATGTGCACCGCAAGGCCTTGATGGCCAACTAGACTCAGTCCGGCATTTCCCGACAACTTCTTCTCTGCCGCACATCCCCTTGGATAAAAATTTCAGATAATGGGTCGAATGGTATCCCGCCTTCGTAAGATCGCTCAGCCGGGATGTCGCTGAATGTCCCCCGTCGGGGGACGCATTATGGTGCTCCATGCTTGACGCCAAGCTGTGCCTGATCGACGCCAATTCACTGGTGTACCGGGCCTTCTTCGCCGTCAAGGCGGCGTTGGCCACGTCGGGGGGGCAGCCGACCAACGCCGTCTTCGGGTTCCTCAGGATGGTCCGGCGCATCCTGGACGATGTCGAGCCCGAGTACCTGGCGGTCTGCTTTGACGTCGGCAAGGTGACGCACCGCACCGAGAGGTTCGCGGCCTACAAGCAGCAGCGTCCGCCCATGCCCGATCCCCTGGTCTCGCAGCTGCCGTGGATCAGGCAGATCGTGAAGGCGTACCGCTTCGCGCTCTTCGAAAAGGAGGGGTTCGAGGCCGATGACGTCATCGCGACCCTCTGCCACAAGATGGGCAAAAAATTCCGCAAGGTCGTGATCGTCAGCTCGGATAAGGACATCCTGCAGCTCGTGGGCCCCCGCGTCGAGGTCTACAACCCCTACAAGGAAGAGGGCCTGGTCTTTACGTCCGAGGTCGTCGAGGAGAAGATGGGTGTCGCGCCGCAGCGCATCCGTGACCTGATCGCCCTGATGGGTGATGCCTCGGATAACATCCCGGGCGTCAAGGGTATCGGCGCCAAGACGGCGCTGGACCTCCTGAAGGAATTCAAGGATGTCGACGACCTCCTCAGGCGCCGTGACCGTATCGGCCGCGAGGCCGTGCGCCGCGCCCTGGAAGAAGGCGAGGCGTCGCTGACGCTCAGCCGTGAGCTGGCGACCCTGCGCACGGACGTGCCCGTCGACGTCCAGATCGAGAAGCTCAAGATCGGGGAACCCGATACGGCGGCGCTCTGGGACCTCTTCACGCGCCTGGAGTTCCGCGGCATGCTCAATGAGCTGGCCCGGGCCGGCATGGAACCGGGGCGTGGCGCCCCGGCGTCCGGGGCCGCGGTCGCCGGGGCCGCGGTCGCCGCGGCCGGCGCCGAGGAGATCGTGCCGGCGGCCCAAAAGAAGAAGGCGTTCGGGTTCTTCTTGGCCGCAGAGGGGCCGCAGGTCACCATCGCCGTCGATGAAAAGAAGGCGTATCGGCTCGAGGGCGCCGGGGATATCAAAAAGATGTTTTCTTTGGCGGGGTGCGTGGCCGTCGGCTATGACGTCAAGGCCGGCCGCCACCGTCTGGCGGACTGGGGCATCACGCCGGCCGTCTCGTTCTTTGACGTGATGCTCGCCGCGTATCTCGTGGATTCGGTCCGGGGCAGTTTTGATCTCCTCCCCCTTATCTGGAACCATCTGGACATGAAGGGGGCTCCGGCCCACGCCCTGGCGGGCCAGGAGCCGGTCCTGCTGTCGCGCCTGAAGACGGTCCTGGAAGGCAAGCTCGAGGAGGCGGGCCTGACGCATCTCTTCAACGACGTCGAGATGCCGCTGGAGCGCATCCTCTTTGACATGGAGCGCTGCGGGGTCAAGATCGACCGCAAGGTCTTGAAGGCGCTCGCCCAAGAGATCGACAAAAAGCTCAAGGATCTGATCGAGGGCATTTACGAGGCCGCCGGCGCGGCCTTCAACATCAACTCGCCCAAGCAGTTGAGCGAGGTGCTCTTTGGCAAGCTGAAGCTGCCGGTCGTCAAGAAGACGAAGACCGGCTTCTCGACGGACGAAGAGGTCCTGAACCGTCTGTCGGTCCGGCACGAACTGCCCAAGGCGCTCCTCGAATACCGTCAGTTGACGAAGCTCAAGACGACCTACGTCGACGTCCTGCCGGGCCTGGCCGATGAGGCGGGCCGTGTCCACAGCTCTTTCAACCAGACGGGCACGCAGACCGGCCGGCTGAGCTCGAGCGATCCGAACCTGCAGAACATCCCCATCAAGACGGCGATGGGCCGCAGGATCCGCGAGGCGTTCGTGGCCTCCCAGGACGACGCGCAGCTCTTGTCCGCCGATTACTCCCAGATCGAGCTGCGCGTCTTGGCCCACCTTTCCGGGGACGAGGTGCTCGGCGAGGCCTTCCGGCAGGAGGCGGATATCCACCGCACCACGGCCTCGCTCATCTTCAACGTGGAGGAGGCCGGCGTCACCGACGAGATGCGGGAGAACGCCAAGCGCGTCAACTTCGGCATCATCTACGGGATGAGCCCCTACGGCCTGGCCAAGGACTTAGGAATTGAGCCGCGCATGGCGGAGGCCTTCATCCAGGAATATTTCCTGCGGTATCCCCGCGTCAAGAGCTACCTGGAAGGCCAGATCGAACACGTGCGCGCCCACGGCTACGTCACGACGCTTTTGGGCCGGCGGCGTTACATCCCGGAGGCCGGCAGCAAGAACCTCGCCGTGCGCCAGTTCGCCGAACGCCAGGCCGTCAACGCGCCGATCCAGGGTTCGGCCGCCGACCTCATCAAGGTGGCGATGGTCCGCATCGACGGCCGGATGAAGGAAGAAGGGCTGCGCTCGCGCATGGTCCTGCAGGTCCACGACGAGCTTGTCTTCGAGATGACGAAGAAGGAAGAGCGCCTGCTGCCGGAGCTGGTGCGCCGCGGGATGGAGGGCGTGATGGAGCTGCGCGTGCCGCTGAAGGTGACGCTCAAGGCGGGCCCCAATTGGAGCCGGATGAGGGAGATAGCGTGAAGATAGTCTTTTGTGCGAGTGAAGCGGTGCCGTTCGCCAAGACAGGCGTGTATCAAGACAGAGCCTGGTATGGCGGCCCGCACGATCCTTCTTTCTCTCGGCGTCTGGGGTCATTCTTGCCCCCCGCGCCCCCATTGGGGAACCCTCCCGTGGTTCCCCCCCGGGGCCCCGCAAGCGCCGGGGTCCCCCTTCCGCTACGGGGGTCTGCGAACGACCCCAGGCCCCTCGGGAGGGAACGGTCGCACCGGCCGCTGAGCCGATTATAACTTTTTGTCGCAACCGAGTAGCGATATGATGCGAGGACCGTTTTAAGGCCGGATGGGGGACCCTCACCCGGCAGACAATAAGGAAGTTTTTCGGCAAACGTCTGCGAGGAATTGCATTTTTGCCGTAGCGACCCGGTTTAATGGAGCGTCACGGCAAAAATGCAAACCGAAGCAGACGGCGGAAAACTTCGTCTGACGGGTGAGGGGACACCAGCCGGCTGTAAGAGTGGGGGGAGGGATCGTTGAAGATAGTCTTTTGTGCGAGTGAAGCGGTGCCGTTCGCCAAGACAGGCGGGCTCGCGGATGTCTGCGGCGCCCTGCCCCAGGCGCTCGCGGCGCTGGACGCCGAGGTCATCCTCGTCATGCCGCGCTACCAGCCGGTGTTCGCGAGCGCTGGCGTCGTGAAGCCGTTCAATGAGGATTTTGACGTCGCGACGATCGGCGAGAGGGTGTGCGTCTATCTTTTGAAGGACCCTTCCTATATGCGCTCCGGCCTTTACGGGGACCGCTTCGGCGATTATCCGGACAACCTCAGGCGTTTTTCGAAGTTGTGCGCCAAGACCCTGGATCTCTTGGGGGAGCTGCGGATGGCGCCCGACGTGATCCACTGCCACGACTGGCAGACGTCGCTCATCCCCGTTTACCTGAAGGACCCGCGCACGAAGAAGCCCGGTTTCTGGAAGAAGACGCCCCGTTCGCTCTTGACGATCCACAACATGGCGTATCAGGGCATCTTCCCGAAAGAGGATCTGCCGCAGACGGGGCTGGGCTGGGATCACTTCAGCATGTCGGGCGTCGAGTTCTACGGCAAGGTCAACCTGTTAAAGGGCGGGATCGTCTTCGCCGACCACGTCAATACGGTGAGCCCGACCTATGCCAAGGAGGTCCTGACGGCAGAAGGCGGCTGCGGCCTGGAGGGGGTGCTCGCGCATCGCAAGGAGCGTTTCTGCGGCATCCTCAACGGCATCGATTACCGCATCTGGAATCCGCAATCGGACGCCTTCATCGCCAAGAATTATTCGGCGCAGGACCTCTCCGGCAAGGCGGACAATAAGAGGATATTGCAGGAGGCGTGCGGTTTGATCGCGGGGGAACGCACGCCCCTGTTGGGTTTTGTGGGCCGTCTCGTCGCGCAGAAAGGGGTGGACCTGGTCCTCCAGGCCCTGCCGAAGATGTGCGCCAAGGGGGCCCAGGTCGTCGTCCTGGGCCAGGGCGAGGACCGCCTGGAG
>CAZDLS010000010.1:7677-22870 GCA_964506425.1 uncultured Planctomycetia bacterium
TGGCCGGCCGGTTTCCAGGGTATGTCTTTTTCAGCTCCTCCTTTGACGATCACCTCGCGCACCAGATCTACGCGGGCAGCGACATCTTCCTCATGCCGTCGCGCTTTGAGCCGTGCGGCATCGGCCAGATGATCGGTTTCAAGTACGCCACGGTCCCGGTGGCCTACCGGGCCGGCGGGCTGGTCGATACGGTGACGGACTGGGACGAGGACCCTGTCAACGGCAATGGGTTCGCCTTCAGGCATCACTCGTCCAGCGGGCTCATCGACGCGCTGGAGCGGGCCCTGCGCCTGTACGGCAACGCGCCCAAGTGGAACGACCTCATGCGTTCGGTCATGAAGCTGAACTTTTCATGGAAGGAATCGGCGCGCCGGTACCTGGATCTCTACCGCGGGATCTGCGCGAAGGCAGATACCCCGTCCCAGCAAGGACAGTAAGGTGTTGCTCAAGGTGGCTATCACGGGGGTGATCGGCTCCGGCAAGACGGCGGTCCTGCGGCATTTGAGCCGGTGCGGCGCGGCCGTGATGAGCTGTGATGAGGTGGTAAAAAAGGAGCTGGCGGCTTCCCGCGGCCTCAAGGCGCGTCTGCGCCGCGCCTTCGGCGAGGGCATCTTCGTCGGGGGGCGCCTGTGCCGGCGGCGGCTGGCCCGCCTGGTCTTTACGGACCGCCGCAAGGTGGCCGAGCTCAACCGGCTGGTGCATCCTTACGTGAAGAGGCGCGTGCGTGCGTTCTTCAGGAAGAACGCGTCCCGGCGCCTCGCGGTGGTGGAGGTGCCGCTCCTTTTCGAGACGGATTTTTACAGGCTCTTTGACGTGACAATAGGTGTCGCAATCGGCGCGCGGGTGCAGCGGCAACGCCTCAGAAGGTCGGGGCTGGGACGCGAGGGCATCCGGCGCATGCGCTGGCAGCTTTCGGAGAGAGAGAAGCTCGCGCGTTGTGATTTTATCATAGATAATCAGGGTACCAGGGCGGCCACGCACCAACAAATCAAGAAACTCATGGAGGACGGACAGTGGTTGAAAAAGTAGAGAAATTAGAGAAACTGGAGATCGCGAAGCTCAAGGAGATGAAGATCTCGGACCTGAGCAAGTTCGCGCGCAGCCTCGGGATCAACGGGATCAGCGGCCTCAAGAAGCAGGACCTCATCTTCAAGATCCTGCAGGCGCAGGCGGAGCGCGAGGGGCTGATGTTCGGCGAGGGGGTCCTGGAGATCCTCCCCGAGGGGTTCGGCTTCCTGCGGTCGGCCAATTACAACTACCTGCCGTGCCCGGACGACATCTACATCTCGCCGTCGCAGATCCGCAAGTTCGACCTGCGCACCGGGGACACGGTCAGCGGCCAGATCCGGCCGCCGAAGGAGGGGGAGAAGTACTTCGCGCTCCTCAAGGTCGAGGCGGTGAACTTCGAGAACCCGGAGATGATCAAGGACAAGATCCTCTTCGACAACCTGACGCCGATCTACCCGAAGGAGCGCTTTATCCTGGAGAACTCCCCCGAGGACGCCTCGACGCGCATCATGGACCTGTTGACGCCTATAGGCAAGGGCCAGCGCGGCATGATCGTCGCCCAGCCCTACAGCGGCAAGACGGTCCTCCTGCAGAAGATCGCCAACGCGATCAGCAAGAACCACCCCGAGACGTACATCCTGGTCCTCTTGATCGACGAGCGTCCCGAAGAGGTCACGGACATGCAGCGCATCGTCAAGGGCGAGGTCATCAGCTCGACCTTCGACGAGCCGCCCGAGCGCCACGTCCAGGTCGCGGAGATCGTCATCGAGAAGGCCAAGCGCCTCGTCGAGCACAAGAGGGACGTGGTGGTCCTTCTCGACAGCATCACGCGCCTGGCGCGCGCCTACAACACGGTCGTGCCGCACAGCGGCAAGATCCTGACGGGCGGCATGGACTCCCACGCCCTGCACAAGCCCAAGCGTTTCTTCGGCGCGGCCCGCGCCCTGGACGAGGGCGGCAGCCTCACGATCATCGCCACGGCCTTGATCGACACGGGCAGCCGGATGGACGAGGTCATCTTCGAGGAGTTCAAGGGCACGGGCAACATGGAGCTGCAGCTGGACCGCAACCTCTTCCAGCGCCGCATCTACCCGGCCATCGACATCAAGCGCTCCAACACGCGCCGCGAGGAGCTCCTGATCGACAGCAAGCACCTGTCGAAGATATGGGTCCTGCGCAAGGTCCTGAACGACCTGAACTCGTCGGAGGCGATGGAGCTTTTGATCCAGAAGCTCAGCAAGACGAAGGACAACGAGGCGTTCCTGGAGAGCATGAACCAATAAGGAGAGTGAGAGACCATGAAAGAGAAGATCCATCCCGCTTACAAAGAGTCGACGATCATCTGCGCCTGCGGCGAGGTGATCCACACGCGCTCGACCAAGCCGAACATCCGCGTGGACATCTGCTCGAAGTGCCACCCCTTCTTCACCGGCAAGCAGAAGTTCGTGGATTCGGCCGGCCGCGTCGAAAAGTTCATGAAGAAGTACGGCAAGAAGGAGTCGTAACCGCAAGCGGGCGGCGCAAACTTGGCAAAACAGACCAGGTCATTTTTTGCCGCATTTTATGCCGTAAGCCCCATGAGCCTTAAGTACGACGACATCAGGAAACGCTACGACGAGCTGCAGGACCTCCTGGCGGACAACGCCGTGGCCGCGGACGCTGGCCGGTGCACGGCGTACGCCAGGGAGTTGGCGGAGATAACGCCCGTGGTCAAGGCGTATGCGCAGCTCCTCGACGCCCGCAAGCAGATCGAGGAGCTCCGGCATATCCTGAGCGACTCCTCGCACGGCAAGGAGTTCCTGGAGATGGCGCGGGCCGAGCTGGGCGAGCTCGAAGAGAAGTGCGGCCGCTTGGAGCGCGAGCTCGATGAGCGGACGCGGCCGGCCGACCCGGACCTGGGCAAGAACTGCATCGTCGAGGTCCGCGCCGGCACGGGCGGCCAGGAGGCGGGGCTTTTCGCCGGCGACCTGTACCGCATGTACACCAAGTACGCGGCGGTCCAGGGCTGGAGCGTCGAGCTCATGGACATCAACCAGACGCCGCTGGGCGGCCTCAAAGAGGTCATCTTTTCCGTGAAAGGCAAGGAGGCCTACAAGCGCCTCAAGTTCGAGAGCGGCGTCCATCGCGTCCAGCGCGTGCCCACGACCGAGGCCTCCGGCCGCATCCATACGTCGGCGGCGACCGTGGCCGTGCTCTTTGAACCGGAGGAGACCCAGCTCGCGGTCGACCTCAAAGATCTCAAGATCGACGTGTACCGCGCCGGCGGCCACGGCGGCCAGCACGTCAACACGACGGACTCGGCCGTGCGCATCACGCATCTTCCGACGGGCATCGTGGTGACCTGCCAGGACGAGCGCTCTCAGATCAAGAACAAGGCCAAGGCGATGCGCGTCCTGCGGGCGCGCCTCCTGGACCGCCAGGAGTCGGAGCGCCACAGCGAGCGCTCCGAGCAGCGGCGCTCCCAGGTCGGCAGCGGCGACCGCAGCGAAAAGATCCGTACCTACAATTTTCCCGATCGGCGGGTGACAGACCACCGCATCGGTTTCACGACCCATCGGTTGGACGAGGTCTTGAACGGCGCCCTGGACGAGTTGACGGACGCCCTGCTTCAGGCGGAGGGCCAAAGCCATGAATGAGATCGAAGCGATCCTGTGTTCGCTGCAGCATTGTGACCGTTCGCGTCTGTATCTGGACGAGGAGGCGACCCTGCTCGACGAGCGGCGGCTGCACTCGCTCGAGGGGATCCTGCGCCGGCGCATCAACGGCCAGCCCCTGCAGTACCTGTTGGGCGAGGCCGAGTTCATGGGGTTGAGCCTGCACGTCAGGCCCGGGGTCCTCGTCCCGCGGCCGGAGACCGAGATCCTCGTCGAGGAGGTCCTGCGGACGCTCGGCGCCCTGCCCCGCCGGCGCGCACGCCTGTTGGATATCGGGACGGGCAGCGGCAATATCGCGGTCGCCTGCGCCAAGCTGACCGGGGCCGCCGACACCCGCATCGAGGCCGTCGATATATCGAAGGAGGCTGTGGCCTGCGCGCGCCGCAATGTCCGGCGTCACGGCCTCATGGACAAGGTGCGCGTGCGCCGCTCGGACCTTTTTTCCCGTCTTGGAAAGACGCGGCCCCTCTTTGATGTCATCGTCTCCAATCCGCCCTATGTGGCCGAGTCCGAGTATGACGTCCTGCCCCGGGACGTCCTGCAGGAGCCGCGCGTGGCTCTTGTGGCGCCGGAGGAGGGTTTGTATTATTATAAAAGGATAGAAGCGGGGGCCCGCCGGTACCTGAAGGCCGGCGGACACATCTTTCTCGAGATGGACAGCCGGCAGGCGCAGGCGGTCGGCCGGATATTCGGCAATGACGCGGTCTGGCAGGACGCGCGCGTCGTCAAAGACAATAACGGCCGCGACAGGGTCTTCGCGGCCCGCAAGGCGAGCCAGCCTTAATTGGGTGCTCAATGGATAAGCTGATCATGGAAGGGGGCGTAGCGCTCAAAGGCAGCGTGAGCGTCTCCGGTTCCAAGAACGCGCTCTTGCCGATGCTCGCGGCCACGCTCCTCACGCGCGACCGCTGCGTCATACACAACGCTCCGAACCTGCGCGATACCCATTCGATGCTCAAGATCCTGCGGTATCTGGGCGTCAACCACGATTTCAAGAACGGGACGATCGTCCTGCGGCCCAACGGCCTGGAGCGCACCGAGGCGCCGTACAGGTTCGTGAGCACGATGCGCGCTTCGTTCTGCGTCCTGGGGCCGTTGTTGGCCCGCTATAAAAAGGCGCGGGTGTCCTTGCCCGGCGGCTGCATCATCGGCGTGCGCCCCGTTGACCTGCACCTCAAGGGGCTGGCGCGGCTGGGCGCCAAGATCCATATCCGCGAGGGTTATGTCTGCGCCGAGACGCGGTCCCTGCGCGGCGAGCACGTCTACCTCGGCGGGGCCTACGGCTCCTCGGTCCTGGCGACCGGCAACGTGATGATGGCCGCGACCCTCGCCCGGGGCACGACGGTCATCGAAAGCGCGGCGTGCGAGCCCGAGGTCGTGGAGCTGGCGCACTTTCTCAACAAGATGGGCGCCAGGATCAAGGGGGAGGGCTCGCCCTATATCGAGATCAAGGGCGTCCGGGAGCTTCACGGCGCGGAGCACACGATCATCCCCGACCGCATCGAGGCGGCGACGTTGATCATGGCGGCCGGCATCACGCGCGGCGAGGTGCTGGTGAAGGGCGTGCGGCCCGGGCACATGACCGCGGTCTTGGAGAAGCTGCGGGACGTGGGCATGAGCCTCGCGGTCGGCAAGGAGAGCGTCCTCGTGAAAAAGACGCGGCGGCGCTTTCGGCCTTTTGACATCGTGACCCTGCCGTATCCGGGGTTCCCGACGGACTGCCAGGCGCAGTTCATGACGCTGATGAGCATCACCGACGGCATCAGCGTCATCACCGAGAAGATCTATCCGGACCGGTTCATGCACGTCGCGGAGCTTAACCGCATGAGCGCCCAGATCAAGCGCGAGGGGCCCTATGCGGTCGTCCATGGCGTCAAGGCCTTGACCGGGGCGCCGGTCATGGCCTCGGACCTGCGCGCCTCGGCGGGCCTCGTCCTGGCGGGCCTGGTCGCGCGCGGCCGCACGGACGTGTCGCGCCTCTACCACCTGGACCGCGGTTATGAACGGCTCGACGGAAAACTGATGGAGCTGGGCGCGCGCATCCGGCGCGTCAAGGAGTAAAACCTACTCCCGGAAGGAAAGAGCAGGCGTCTCATGATCTTGATGATAGACAACTACGACTCCTTTACCTATAATCTGGTCCAGTATCTGGGCGAGATGGGCCAGGAGTTGAAGGTGGTGCGTAACGATAAGATCACGGTCGCCCAGGTCCGGCGCCTCAAGCCCAAGGCCATCGTGATCTCGCCGGGTCCCGGCACCCCGCAGGACGCGGGGATCTGTGTTGCCGTCATCCGGGAGTTTGCCGGCCGCATCCCCATCCTCGGGGTCTGTCTCGGCCACCAGGCGATCGGCCATGCCTTTGGGTGCCGGATCGTGCGCGCCGGCCGCCTCATGCACGGCAAGACCTCCATGATCCACCACAACAAGAGGGACATCTTCAGGGGCCTGCCCGACCCCTTTGAGGCCACGCGCTACCATTCGTTGATCATCGAACCCAAGAGCCTGGTGCCTGAGCTGGAGGTGACGGCCTGGACGCGCGAGAAAGAGATCATGGGCGTACGCCACAGAAGATTTCCCGTCTTCGGGGTCCAGTTCCACCCCGAATCCATCATGACGGCCAACGGCAAAAAGCTCCTCAAAAACTTCCTAAAACGATGATCACACCGTTCCTCGAAAAGGTACGCCAGAAACAGGACTTGAGCCTTGAAGAGGCCCGCGACGTCTTTTCGGCCATCGCCCGGGGAGAGGTCCAGGAGAAGGAGATAGAGGCCTTCCTGGTCGCGCTGGCCGACAAGAAAGAGACGCCCGAGGAGATCGCGGGCGCGGCCCAGGCGATGCGCAGCCACCTCACGCGTATCCACGTCGAGGCGGATGTCGTCTTTGACACGGCCGGGACCGGCGGGGACCAGAAAGGGACCTTTAACATCTCCACGTGCGCGTCCCTGGTCGTGGCCGGGGCCGGGGTGGTCGTGGCCAAGCACGGCAATCGCTCGGTCTCCAGCCATTGCGGCAGCGCAGACCTCTTTGAGGCCCTGGGCGTTAATATCGACGTGGGGCCTGAGGTGATCGAGCGGTGCCTCAAGGAGCTCGGTTACGGATTTCTCTTCGCGCCCAAGCTGCACCCGGCGATGGCCCATGTCCAGCCGGTGCGCCGCCGCTTGAAGCGCCGTACGATCTTTAATATTTTAGGCCCCCTCATCAATCCCGCCTTGCCCACGCACCAGATCCTGGGCGTGTATGACCGCAGCCTCTTGCCGGTCGTGGGCCAGGCCTTGTCGCGCCTGGGGTTGAAGCACGCCATGACCGTCTGGGGGGAGGGGGGTTATGATGAGGTGACGACAACGGGCAAGACCCATGTCTGCGAGGTCAAGGAGGGGCACGTCAAGGAGTACGTCTTGACGCCCGAGAAGTTCGGCCTCAAGCGGGCGCTGCCGGCGGACCTGACCGCCAAGGACAAGGACGCGGGCAAGCACATCGCCCTGAACGTCTTGAAGGGCATGGAGGGGCCGGCGCGCGACGTCGTCGTCTTGAACGCCGGGTGTTGTCTTTACCTCGCGGGCCGGGCAGGCACGATCAAGGAAGGCATGCAGCTCGCCGCCGACTCCATCGAGTCCGGCGCGGCGATCAAGAAATTAAACAAGCTGATCGAGTTCACGACGGGACTGTGAAGCGGAGGGGCTATGCCCGAGAACATCCTTGAGAAGATCGTGGCGCGCAAGAGAGAGGCGTTGGCCCGGCAAAAGGAGGCCGTGCCGCAGCGTGTCGTTCAGGCCGTCCTCGACGAACAGAACCTTTCCGAGCCCCGCCTCCAGAAGGCGCTCATGAAAGATACCCGCCATCTCATCGCCGAGATCAAGAAGGCCTCTCCCTCCGCCGGGGTCATCCGCGAGGATTTTGACGGCGTGGCCCTCGCCCGGGCCTGCGAGAAGGGCGGGGCGTCGGCCCTCTCCGTCTTGACGGAGGAGGATTTTTTTCAGGGGTCTTTGGCGCTCTTTGACGATATCCGCGCGGCGGTGAAGGTGCCGCTCCTGCGCAAGGATTTTTTCGTCGACACCTACCAGATCTATGAGTCCAAGCTTCACGGCGCGGACGCGGTCCTGTTGATCGCGTCGATCCTGCCGGCCGGGACACTCAGCCAGTTCGTCAATCTCTGCCAACGGGTGAAGCTCGACGCGTTGGTCGAGATCCATGACGGCAAGGACCTGGCCAAGGCGATCGACGCGGGCGCGACGTTCATCGGCGTCAACGCGCGCGACCTGAGGGATGTCTCCGTCCGGTTGGAGGTGTTGCCGCACCTGGTCGCGCGTATCCCGTCCTCGTGCACGGTCATCTGCGAAAGCGGCATGAAGAACGACAAGGATGTGGAATTCGTCAAGGAGATAGGCCGGGTCCGCGGCGCGCTGGTGGGCGAGGCCCTGATGCGCGCCGACGATCCGGAAGCGCTGGTCCGTCAGTTCATCTGGATGTTGACGCAATGAGGGCCCGGGTCAAGATCTGCGGCATCACCAGTCTCGCGGATGCCCAAACGGCGGTCGCAGCCGGCGCAGACCTCCTGGGGTTCGTCTTTTACGCGAAGAGCCCGCGTTTCATCACGCCCCCTAAAGCCCGCCAGATCATCCGCAGGGTCCCCGGCCGCGTCAAGAAGGTCGGCGTCTTTGTCAACGCGTCCGCCGGGCAGGTCAGGGAGACGGCGGCCGCGTGCGGCCTGGACTATCTTCAGTTCCACGGCGCAGAGACAGCGGCGTACCTGCGCCGCTTCAAGGGGTATAAGACGATCAAGGCCGTGCGCGTGAAGGGCCCTGGGTCCTTGCGCGGCTTAAGCCGCTATCCGGCTGATTTTTTTCTCTTTGACGCCTTCCACCAAAAGGCCTTCGGCGGTACGGGCAAGACCTTTGACTGGGCCTGCTTGAAGAGGCTCAAGAGATGGCGCAGACCCTTTTTCGTCTCCGGCGGCCTGACGCCGGAGAACATCGGCGCGCTCCTGGCGCGCATCCGGCCCTACGGCGTGGACGTCTCCAGCGGGGTGGAGGCGCGCCCCGGCAAGAAGAGCAGCCGTCTCATCCGCCGTTTCATGGGAGAAGTATGCCAGGCCCCGCACCTGCCCCGCACCTCGGGAAGGTAAGAGGCTGAGGCGCGGGGCAATTTAAGGGAAGGCAAGGGAGGTAAATTGACCATCAATCAATGGATCGACGTGTGTTATAAGACGGCCAAAGAGAAGGGGTGGTGGGATTTTGAGCGTTCGGACGGCGAGCTGATCGCCCTCATGCACTCGGAGCTCTCCGAGGCGCTGGAGGCCCTGCGCAACGACTGCGGCAAGGAGGCGGTGGCCGAAGAGTTGGCCGACTGCTGCATCCGCATCTTCGATTATTGCGGCGCCCACGGCATCGACCTGGAGGCCGCCCTCAAGAAGAAGGCCGAGAAGAACAAATCCCGGCCCTACCGCCACGGCAAGAAGTTCTAAGACCGGAAACTGGTGATCATCTTATAAAGGGTGGGCTTGTAAAGGGCGATCTCTTTCGCGGTGCCGAAGATCCGTAGGCGGAATTTCAGGTCTTTCGTGTGATACGAGTAGGCCTCGTGGCCCTCCTTGCTCGCTTTGTGCATCTTCAAAGCGACCCAATAGACAACTTCTTCATCAGATCCGCCCAGCCAGTCTCCCGGCAGGAACTTGGCGACTTTTTCTTCAAGGGTCGGGGGCTTTTCGTCCGGTCTATCCGAGACCTGGAGGATGACGAACTTAGGCCCCGCATGGGCATCGAGGCTGATGGCGATGGCGCACACCACTTTATCGTAGGCAAATACCCTCTTTAACGCCGTGAACTCTTCTTGATGGTGATCAGCATCGATCACCACCCACTCCTTGGGCCGGCTTATCGAGATATTGAAATGAGGATTCGTGTACGTCGTGACGGGCAGGTTCTTTTCCCCTGAAAAGAGCTCACACCCGCCTGCGACGATCAGCAAAGATAGAACAAGCATGATCCGCTTCATCGTCCCTTGATTATACCTCTTTTAACCCCTTCTGTGCAAACCTGATGCACAAAAAAGAGAATATTTGACCTGGCCTAAAAGTCTTCGGTCTAAAAGTCTCTTTTTTTGGAAATATTGTTCCATAATCGGAATATTGTTCTTGACTTGAAGGCCTTTAAATGTTACAATATTGGAACAATGGAGACGCACAGGCCTCAGCTCATCCTTGAGTTCACAGCCGCAGCCCTGAAGGTCTGCTGTTCCGCGTGGCAGAGGGGACAGGGGCGTGTCCTGACGCATCACTCTTCTCTTCCTTCGCAGGGCCTTAACGGCGATCTATCACAGCGCATCAGGAGTCACCTCAGGAAGAACCGGATCCCTGCCGAGGAAGCGGTGCTCGTCGTGCCGCGCTCTGCCGCCCTGTGGAGGTCGTTCCGTCTCCCCGCGCGTACCTTTAAGGAGGCGCGCGAGATGTTGAGCTGTCGTCTGAGGCGCGAGACAGGCTGGAAGGCGGGCCGCAGCGTGGTCTATGATTTTCGCGTCGTCGAACACGACGCCGACGGTTATGCCGTCGCCTGTGTCTTTTTTTCTCCGGCCGACAGGATCCTGCCGTACGTGCGCGTTCTCGAGCAGGCCCGGATCCTTCCCCGGGAGGTGACCCTGAGCACGCAGGGTCTGGCTGATTGGGTGACCCTGGCCGTGCCCGGGGAGGCGAATAGTTACATCCTGTACGCCGGACGCCAGGAGCATGAGTTTTGCGTGACCCAGGCAGGCGTCCCGGTCTTCAGCCGGACCTTCTGTCTTCCCGGCGGGCCGGCTGACCGGCCGCCGTCTCTCCTGCGGGAGGTCAAGATCAGCTTTGAGATGTTCCGCCGGCTCAAGAGGCTTCCGGAGGAGGTCTTTAAGGGGCTGCACGTGGTCGGCTGCCTGGACCGTCAGGAGGCAGCGGCGCTCGCGCCTTTTTTAAAGAGCCTCCATACAGCGGACGCCTCTTTTTCTTTTGGCATCGGCCTGGTCCTGCGTCCGGGCAGCGGCCGCATCGACATGATGCCGCCGTTGTTAAAACAGCGGGTCCGTCAAAGGGTCCGCTGGCGCGCGGGACTCAGATGCTTCCTCGTCTGTTATTGTCTCGTCTGGTCTGTTTTTCTTTCGTCGTGGCTGGGCGTCGTCCGGCACGCGCAGGCCGCAGCCGTCTACCGGCAGGCATGGCAGCGGCTGGCGCCTGATGTCGGGCGGTTCAGGGAGCGGGCCCGCCGCGCCGCGTTTGAGCGCGAGGCGTGGGGATCGGCAGGGGTCTTGGCCGGCCTGGACGAGATATTTGCCGACATGCCGGTCGGCGTGGACCTTATCCAGCTAAAGGCAGAGCGCGGGGTCTTTACCTTTTCAGGCCAGGCCCCGGACGCAGCGACCGTTTTGAAGCTGCGCAGGGCGCTGTCGGCCTGCGCGTTTTTCTCGGACGTCCTTCTGGATTTCGTCGGCCGGGACGCGCACGGAGACAGGCAGAGGTTCAGCATGCGCTGTGCCATGAAGAAATAGAGAGGGGACCGTGGTCAGAGAGCCGGTCTTCGTGTTGACGGCGCCCCTTGTCTTGCTCGTCGTCTTGGGCATGCTTCCTGCGCTGGGGGCGTATCGTGCTTCGAAGGCCGAACACGCATTGATGCGCGACAGGGACGCTCGGGCCGGCAGGATCCAGGAGTGGCTGCGTCGTCATCCGGAAAAGGAGGACGCCGAAGGGCCGCGTCCCTTGAAGGACGAGGCAGCCGTGATCACTTTTCTTCAGGAGACGGCCCGGCGCGTCGGAGCAGAAGTGGAGTCGGTCAAGCCGGTCTTTTCCCCGCAAAGCGAAGGTGCGGCAACACAGGCCCGGCGTCTGCTCGTGCATTTAAGGTCTCATGAGCAAGGCCTGAGGGCATTCCTTTTTTCTTTGGAAGAGACGCCCATGCCGTGGCGTATAGAGGAGATCCAGATCGCCGGCGACAGGGGGCGCGAGGGGGGCGTCGACGTCCATCTTGCGCTTGAAAGAATGGGAGAAAGAGAGGGTTCCCTCAAGGAGATCGAAGATCTTTTAGCGCAGGAGGGATGTGCCATGAAGACGTCAAGGAGCGCGGACCCTGGCCGTACCTTTTTCCGGGCGCCCGTTGCGCCGCCGGCCGCGCCGCAGGAAGAGAGCGGCCTGGCCGTCATCTCCAGGGGGTGGCGCCTGGTGGGTGTCCTTCAGGGAGTTGATTCGCGCGCCATCATCGAAGACGGGAAGAGCCGCCGTGTCTTCAGCGTCAGGCCCGGCGATACTGTCGCCGGCGCGACGGCCGGGCCCATCGACGCGGACGCCGTGGTCTTCACGATGGGCGCCGAGACCTTACGTTTGACATTCGAATGAAAGACCGCGCCTTGCTCTTCTTGTTGGTCTTGGTCTTGCTCGGCGGGGCGGCTGGGGCCCAACCCTTGCCTAAAAAGGCGCCGGAGGCAAAAGTCTCGCTTGACATCAAGGGCATGGATGTCGCCGACGTCCTGAAGATGATCGCGGCCGAAGCGGGCCTCAATCTCGTCATCGACAAGGGCGTCACGGGCCGCGCGAACATTTACTTGAAGGACGTCCCGCCCGAGGAAGCGCTCGACGCCGTCCTCGCGGCCAACCGGCTCGTGCGCGACGAACGCGGCAGCATCTCCCTTATCATGACGGTCAAGGATTACGAAGAGGCCTACGGCGTGCTGCCGCCGGATTATCACGAGCTGGAGCGCGTGCCCCTGACGTATGTCCGGGCCCGGGAGGCGGCCGGGCTCCTGGAGCAGCTCAAGTCCGCCAAGGGCCGCGTCCTGATCGATGAGCCGGCCAATGCCCTGATCCTGGTGGACACGGCCGAGAAGAACGAGCAGCTGCGCCGCATGCTCGCGGAGATGGACGTTGCGCTCTTCACGGAAAGCCTGCCTCTGCGTTACGCGCCGGCCGCCACGGTGGCGCCTCTGCTCGACGAGGCGCTGGGCCGGCCGCTGGCAGGGGTGGTGGTGGACGAGCGCTCCAACAAGCTCATCGTGCGCGGCACGCGCGAGGACCTCGCCAAGGCGCGCCGGATCGTCGAGGAGCTGGACGGCCGCACCCCGGAGGTCATGATCGACGCCCGGATCATTCAGGTCAACCTGGACGACAAGATGAGCCTGGGGATAGACTGGGACGCGGTCCTGGGCAACAACGTGCGTTGGGAGGGGGGCTTCGAGCGGCTCGTCTCTTCCCTCGGCAGCGCCTGGACGATCGGCACGCTCGTGCCGGTCGACCCCGGCGATTACCGCGCCGTCGTCGAGGCCCTGCGCTCGGTCGGCGAGGTCAGGATCCTCTCGAGCCCGCGGCTGACGGTGGCGCACAACGAGTCGGCCAAGATCCTCGTCGGTTCCAAGCAGGTCTACGTGACGAGCTCGGCGGTCTTAAGCCAGACCTCGACGCAGACGACGGAGTCGGTGAGCTTCGTGGACGTGGGGGTCAAGCTCTACGTGACCCCCGCGGTCAGTCCGGACGGCTTCATCTCCCTCAAGGTCCGTCCCGAGGTGAGCTCTGTCATCGAGACGTACCAGACGGCGGCGGGCAACGCCATACCGGTCGTCGAGACCTCCGAGGCCGAGACCACGGTCCTGCTCAGGGACGGCGCGACGATGGTCATCGCAGGCCTGATGAAGGAGGAGACGACGCATGTCGTCAACAAGGTCCCGCTCTTGGGCGACATACCTTTCCTGGGCCGGTTCTTTCAGAGCCGGTCGCAACGCGAGCGCAAGACGGAGCTGGCGATCTTTCTGAGATGCCGGATAGTGGACTGGGATGCCGAGCCCGTAAAAAGGGGACAGCCCGTAAAAAGGGGACAGGCTACTTTTCTTCCGAATGAAGAAAAGTAGCCTGTCCCCTTTTTGGGTTGAAATGGAGAACGGGGGCGACTATAATACGGGCTTATGAGACAGTTACGGCCCAAGCGCGACACGTGGGGTTCGCGCTTGGGGATCATCATGGCGGTCGCGGGCTCGGCCTTGGGGCTGGGCAATTTCCTGCGTTTCCCGGTCCAGGCCGCGGGCAACGGCGGCGGCGCCTTCATGATCCCGTACTTCGTGTCGCTGCTCCTGCTGGGCATCCCGCTCATGTGGATCGAGTGGACCCTGGGCCGCTTCGGCGGCGGCTTCGAGCACGGCACCGCGCCCGGCATCTTCCACAGCGTCTGGCAGAAGAACCGTTTCATCAAGTACTTCGGCGTCATCGGCATCTTCGGCCCCTTCGTCATCTTCATCTATTATACCTTTATAGAATCCTGGACCCTCGCCTACAGTTATTACAGCTTTAAGGGCATCCTCACAGCCCTCCCCGATCAGGGCGCCCTGCAGTCTTTTCTAAAAGGTTTTCAGGGGCTTGAGAAGAACGCCTTCTTCAGCGGGCTGGGGCCGGCGTATGTTTTTTTCCTGATCACGTTCTTTATCAACATGGCGGTCATCTCCTACGGCATCCGCGGCGGCATCGAGTCCTTGTGCAAGATCGCCATGCCCATCCTCTTGGTCCTGGGCATCGTCCTCGTCGTCCGTGTCCTGACGCTGGGCACGCCCGATCCGGCGCGGCCCGGTTGGAGCCTCTTGAACGGGCTTGGCTTTCTATGGAATCCGGACCTGACGGCGCTCAAGTCCGCCAAGGTGTGGCTGGCGGCTGCCGGTCAGATCTTCTTCACGCTCAGCGTCGGTATCGGCGTGATCCTGACGTACGCGAGCTACCTCTCCAAGGGCGATGACGTCGTCCTCTCCGGGTTGACCGCCGTGAGCATGAACGAGTTCGCCGAGGTCGTCCTCGGCGGGTGCATCATCATCCCGGCGGCCTTCGTCTTCTTCGGCCCGGTGGAGATCCAGTCCATCGCCAAGCAGGGCGCCTTTGACCTGGGGTTCGTGACCATGCCGCTCGTCCTGGGCAAGATCCCCTTGGCGGCCTTTTTCAGCTTTATCTGGTTCGCGCTCCTTTTTCTGGCCGGCGTCACGTCGAGCGTCTCTTTGGCGCAGCCGTCCATCGCCTTCATGGAGGATGAGTTCGCCATCACGCGCAAGAAGGCGGTCGGCATCTTTGCCGCGGCCGCGTTCATCCTGTGCCAGCCCGCCATCTTCTGGCTCGGCCGCGGGGTGGTCAACGAGCTGGACTTCTGGGGCGGGACCTTCTGCCTCGTCCTCTTCGCTACCGTCGAGGCGATCCTCTTTGCCTGGGTCTTCGGCATCGACAAGGCGTGGGAGGAGATCCATCACGGCGCGGACATGCGCGTGCCGCGTGTGTACAAGTTCATCATCAAGTACGTGACCCCGCTCTTTTTGCTGATCGTGCTGGGCGCCTGGTTCATCCAGGAGGGCCTGCCGACCATCATGATGGAGAAGGTCGGCGAGGCGGATAAGGCGTTCGTCTTGGGTACGCGCATCGGCCTCGTCCTGCTCTTCGCGACGCTGGCGATCCTCGTGCGCGTCGCCTGGAAGAAACGGCAGGGCACGCGGGAGAAGGAGCTCCTATGACGCTGGCAGGCTGGATCTTTTTCGGTCTTTCGTGGGCGGCCATCCTGGGGCTG
>CAZDLS010000011.1:0-9060 GCA_964506425.1 uncultured Planctomycetia bacterium
CCTGACGTACCGCCGCAACTTCGTGTGGAAGTCGCAGATGTCGATGTGGGAAGACGTCGCCGCCAAGGCACCGGGCAAGGCCCGCGCGTACAAGGGGATCGGCTTTGAGCACGAGAAGAAAAAGCACTTCGACAAGGCCCTCGAGGCCTATGAGAAGGCCCTCGAGCTGCATCCGACCTACGACGAAGTGTACTACAACATGGCGAACATCTATATCGAACAAAAAAGATACGACCTTGCCATGGCGATGTTCGACAAGGCGATCGAGATCAAGCCCAACTACGCCATGGCCTACCACAACCGCGCCCTGCTCTATGCGATGATCGGCGAGAAGGACAAGGCCATCCGCGACCTGGACAAGGCCATCGTCCTGCAGCCGGATTACACGCTCGCGTATCGCAACCGCGGGTATTACTACACGCTTAAAGAGGATTATGAGCGCGCCATCCCGGATTACAACCGGGCCCTGGAGCTGAATCCCGAGTATGAGATTGTCTGGAGCGAGAGGGGGGCGGCGTACGCCAGGCTGGGCGAGTATGAAAAGGCGATCCCGGATTACATGGAGGCGCTGCGCCTGAATCTGAGGACCGCCAAGGTGTACAACAATCTGGGTTTCGCGCTCTACAGGACGGGCAAACACCAGGAGGCGCTGCGGCACCTGACGACGGCGATCCAGCTGGACCCGGGTTTCGTGAGCGCCTACCATAACCGGGCCCAGGTCTATACGGACCTTAAGGAGTACCGCCGGGCCTTGGTTGATTTCAACCGGTCCATAGAGCTGGCGCCGGATTTTGCCGTGGCCTACCGGAACCGCGGCGTCGTTTATGAAGAGCTGCAGTTGGACGATAAGGCGCTGGAGGATTTCCTGAAGGCGGTCGAGGTCAATCCTCAGTATGCCCTGGCGTACAACGACCTCGCCCGGCTCTACGCGCGCCGGGGAGACTCTGCTAAAGCCCAAGCGGCGCAGGCCAAGGCTGCCGCGCTGGGCCTTCAGGCCCCCTGATCCCCGGGGGCACCTGCCGTAGACGTAACTCCCTACGCTTTCCCGAACAATGGTGGCAGTAAAAGTGGTGGCAGTAAAAGACCTGGTCTTTTACTGCCCATTTATTTGGATAGAGACCCGAGGAGGAGGGAAATGATGTAGAGGAGGCCGAAGGCGAGGTGGAGCCGGGCGCTCGCAATGTCGAGCGTTGCCAGGCCGCCGGCTGAGGCAGTGCGGCTGCGGCCGGCCGCTTTGACGTTGCGGTACGCGAGCGGGAAGGTGGCGTAGACGCTGACGGCGAGCCACGGCAGCGTCCCGTTGAAAAGCATCACGGCGACCGCGAGGTACGCCGCGCCGAGGAGTAAGGTATAGAGCCGTTTGGCCGGGCCCAAGCCGATGGTGTTGGCAAGGGTGCGCACGCCGGCGCCGCGGTCGTGCTCGATGTCCCTGAGGTTGTTGGCGTGCAGGATGGCGGCGACGAGAAAGCCGATGGGCAGGGACGCGGCAAGCGCGCGGCCGTCCCAGAGCCCTGTCAGGATGACGGACGTGCCCACGACCATGAGCGGCCCCATCAGGAGGAAGACGAAGAGGTCGCCGAGGGCCGCGTATTTGTAAGCAAGTGGAGTTCCGGTGTACAGGTAGCCGCCCAGGAGGGCGCAGGCCAGGAAGACGAGGACCACAGGTCCCCGCAAGAGGATGAAGGCGCCGCTCAAGAGAGCGCCCAGGCCAAAGAGGAGGAGACCTGCCCGCAGAAGCTCGCGGGGTTGCAGCAACCCCTGTTGGATCACCTTGCTCGATCCCAGCGAGGCCGCGGTATCCACGCCCCGGACGTGGTCGTAATAATCGTTGATGAGATTGGTCCCTGCGTGAAAGATGACCGCGCACAGGATGATCAGGGGAAGGGCCGCCCACGCCGCCGGCGTGCCATAATATAAGGTAAGGGCAGCGCCGGCACAGACCGGGACAAGGGACGCCGTGAAGAAGGGCGCGCGCACCGCCTGGACCCATGCGGCCGGACGATTTTTGGGTCGGGTCGTCATGGACCCATTGTACCATGAGAAGAGAGGGGGACAGCCGTTGTCTGTTTCCGTTCGCTGTTTATTGACAGGGCAGGCAGGCCGGGGTAAAATAGAGCACACATCATAAGGGTCTGGCCGGTACCGGACAATAACAAGATATTGTTAACGGAGTGAGGGGATGATGCGTTGGACGCGTGCGGTAAAAAGTCTGGCTGCCGCCGGCGCCTTTCTGTCGGCCGCGCCGGCTGTCTGGGCCCAGCAGGGCGGGGTGGCCGGCGCCGTGAGCGCCGCGGCAGGCAACACCGGCCAGGAGAACATCGTGGAGTCGACGCGCAAGATCGTCGACTGGATCATCGAGATGGCGGTCAAGTACAGCTTTCAGGTCCTGGCCGGTATCATCATCCTTTTCGCGGGGTGGATGGTCGCCCGGTACGTCGCGAGAATACTCCAGAGGTTCCTGTCGGACAGGGGCGTCGACATCACGGTCGCGAAGTTCATCGTGATGGTCTCGAAGATGATCGTCATGGCGCTGGCGCTTTTGCTGGCGCTGGGCAAGTTCGGCGTGGAGATCGCCCCCTTGATCGCGGGCCTGAGCGTCGTCGGTTTTGGTACGACCTTCGCCATGCAGGGGACGCTCTCCAATTACGTGGCCGGCGCCTCGCTCATCTTCACCAAGCCCTTCAAGGTCGGCGACATCATCGAGGTCGCCGGCGAGCTCGGCGAGGTCCAGGACTTGACCCTGCCGCGCACGATCCTCAAAACCGTCGACGGCGTGACCATCTTCATCCCCAACAAGCATATCATCGGCGAGGTCATCCAGAACTATTCGGAGTTAAAGCGCCTGGACATCAAGGTCGGCGTCAGCTACAAGGCCGACCTCGCCAAGGCGATCGACGTGATGCGCAAGGTGATCGCCCAGGACGCGCGCGTCCATGACCGCACAAAACCGAACCTGGGCATCAGCGAGTTCGCGGACTCCAGCGTCAACATCCACGCGCGGCTGCGCGTCAAGCAGGCAGATTACTACGATACGCTGTTCAGTCTGAACAAGGCCATCTTCGACGCCTTCAAGGCCAACGGCGTCGAGATCCCGTTCCCGCAGCGGGATGTGCATTTCTTCCAGCACAAGCCATAAAAGGGGACAGGCTGCTTTTTCCGGCGTCGCGCAAGATCCGGCATTTCATCTTTGAGGGTTCCATGATCAGCGTCACCAATCTCTGCATGGACTACGGCCCGACGCGGGCGTTGGACGACGTCTCGTTCGAGGTCCGCGAGAAAGAGGTCGTCGGGCTCCTGGGGCCCAACGGGGCCGGCAAGACGACCCTCATGCGGATCCTGACCACCTTCATCTATCCTACTGCCGGCACGGCGACGATCTCCGATATCGACATCACGCAAGACCCCCTGCGCGTGCGTCGTCTGATCGGTTATCTGCCGGAGACGCCGCCTCTGTATCCGGACATGCGCGTGGACGAGTACATCTCTTTTGTCGCGCAGGCCCGGGGGGTGACGGGTGCCGCGTTCAAGCAGCGCCGGGAGTGGGTGGTCGAGGCGACCCAGATCGCGGCCGTCTGGAAGCATACCATCGCGGAGCTCTCCCTGGGCTACCGCCAGCGCGTGGGCCTGGCGCAGGCGCTGGTCCACGATCCGGCGGTCGTGATCCTCGATGAGCCGACCTCGGGCCTGGACCCCATGCAGATCATCGGCATCCGCCATCTCATCCGCGACCTCGCCCAGACCAAGACCATCGTTTTTTCCACCCACATCCTCCAGGAGGCCTCGGCGGTGGCGGACCGCCTGGTCATCATCGACCGCGGCAAGATCATCGCCAACGGCACGCCGCAGGAGTTGAGGCACCGGGAGGCCCAGGAGACGGTCTTCATCCTCGCGTTGCAGGCGCCCCGGGACGAGGCGTGGGCGGCGGTCAAGTCCATCCCGGGCGTCCGGGACGCGCGCATCACCGGCGCGCAGGGCAACGAGGTGCGGTTGACCGGCACGGCCAGGTCGCTCGACGAGGTGGCGGCCTTCGTCAACCAGTTCGTGAAGCAGAAGAACTGGACCGTCAAGGAGCTCGCGGCGCGCGAGCCGTCGCTGGAAGACATCTTCCTGGGGCTGTTCAAGAGGTCGCCATGAACCCGAAGAACATCTGGACGGTCTTCAAGAGGGAGGTCGGCGCGTACTTCAATTCGCCGATCGCCTATATATATCTCATCGTCTTTGTCGCCTTTGTCAACGGCCTCTTCATGTCCCGGTTCTTCCTCCTGGGCCGGGCCGAGATGCGCGCCTTCTTCGATGAGCTGCCGCTCATCCTCTTCATCTTCATCCCGGTGATCAGCATGCGTCTGTGGGCCGAGGACCGCAAGGAGAACACCTTTGAGCTCCTGATGACCTTTCCGATGCGGGCCCTCGAGCTGACCCTGGGCAAGTTCTTCGCGAGCCTCGCCTTTTATGTCCTGGCGCTTTTGAGCACCGCGGCCATCCCCGTCATGCTCTTTGCCGTGGGCCGGCCTGATGCGGGCGTCATGGTGAGCGCCTATCTGGGCGTGGTCTTCCTGGGCGCGTTCTTCCTGGCCGTCGGCATCTTCGTCTCCGGGCTCACCAAAGAGCAGATCGTCGCCTTCGTCGTTACCGTCCTGAGCTGCTTTCTCCTCTATTTCCTCGGCGTGGAATTCTTCATCTCGTTGATCGACGGCTGGGTCCCCGGCCTGGGCGCCTTTTTAATGAAGACGCTCGGCGCCGCGGGCCACCTCGAGGGGTTTTTGAAAGGCGTCATCGACGTCAAGGACGTCGCGTATTTCGTCGTCGGGGCCGCCGTCTTCCTGCTCCTCAACAGCTTTTACCTCGACAGCCGTTTCAAGCCGAAGGCGCGCCTCCTCTTCGGCGCGGCGGCGGTGGTGTGCCTGGCCATCGTCATGGCGGCGAACTGGTTGCTCGCCGACGTCTCCGGGGGGCGCTTTGACGCGACACAGGGCCGTATCTATACCGTCGCCCCGGCCACGACGAAGATCCTGCGTAACCTGCCTTCCCCGGTCTTTATCACCGTCTACGTGACGCCGCCCGAGAAGATGCCGACGTTCCTGAAGACGCTCGAAGGGGACCTGACCGGCAAGCTTAAAGAGCTGCGCATCGCCTCTCAGGGCAAGCTGGATTACAAGACGGTCTATATCGAGGCCGCGCACCTGCTGGAGCAGAGGGGTAAGGCGCAGGGAGAGGGTTCGGACCGCGAGCCGACGCTCGAGGAAAGGTTGCAGGCCAAGGGTATCGTGCCGTTCCAGGTGGAGAGCATCGCCCGCGACGAAGTCGGGGTCAAGCTCGTCTACGCGGCGTTGACGATCGACTACAAGGAAAAACCGCAGGAGATGCTGCCGCGCATCTTTCCCGACACGGTGCGGGACCTCGAGTATCTGCTCATGTCGCGCATCGCCAAGCTCGCCCGCGAGAAGAAGCCCAGGGTGGCCCTCTTCGCGCCCCTCGGGGCCGGGGACATGACGCCGGAGATGAAAGAGCTCCTCAGCCGCATGGGCGAGACGACCAAGCAGTTCCAGGACGAGTACGCCTCGGTCACGCAGCTCTTGGCCGGTAACGGTTACGCGACCGAGCGCGTGGCGCTCACCCGCGAGAGCCGCCTGTCGCCGGACACGGATGTCCTTCTGGTCTTCAAGCCCGGCAGCCTCAACGACCGCCAGCTTTACGAGATCAACAGGTTCCTGCACGAAGGGGGCGCGGTCCTCATCGCGGCCCAGGGCTTTGAGTACAGCTTCCGGATCAAGCCTCCGGAAGACATCGAGGTCGTCCCCCTGCGGCAGAACCTGAGCATCAATAAGCTGCTGGTGAAGTGGGGCTTCAAGATCGACGACCAGATGTTGATGGACGAGAGCAACGACCTGATCACGATATCGACGGGCGAGCGTGCCGGGCCTTTTGCCGGCAACATGCCCGTGCGCGTGCCCAACCAGGTCTTGGTGCGCCAGGAGTTCATGAACCAACAGCTTCCCCTCATGAGCCGCCAGACCCCTTTTCTATACCTGTGGGGTTCGGTCCTGACCGTGGCGACGGATCTTATCGAAGGCGCGCAGCTGGACTACAATATCCTGTTCACGTCTACGAAGCGCAGCTGGCGGGCGCCGTATCAGGCGGGGCTCTTCGGGACCCTGCCCGTGCGTTCCGATGATCTCGTTTTTCCCGCCGCGGGGTCGCCCGGTAAGTTCGCGCTGGGGATGATGGTGACAGGGCCCTTTTCGAACACCTTTGCCGAGAAAGGGATACCGCCTTGGCCGGCCGCGCCGGCCAAGGAGGGCGAAGAGAAGACCGCCGAAGAGCCCGAAGAGGAAGCGTTGACGCCTGCGCCCGGCACGCTTATCGTGATGGGCTGCGCCAAGGCCTTCTCGGACACGCTGATCGGCAATCCTTCCAATCTCAACCTTTTCGCCAACATGGTGGACGGTCTCGCCCTCGGTGAGGACCTCATTCAGATCCGCGCCAAGCTGCAATCCGGCCGCCAGATCAAGCGCCTGACCGATGCGCAAAAGGTCGGATGGCGTTTTGCGGTGGTCGTTCTGGTCCCGTTGTGCTGGACCGGCCTTGCCTTTGCGCGCTTCTTTTTGCGGCGCAAGGAAAAGCAGTTCTACCAATCAGCCCGCGAACGGTAAATGAGAGCAAAGAGTTTTTTTGTCCTTCTGGCCGTTCTTGCCGTCCTGGCCGCCCTGGCCGTGGCCAAGAAGGCGGACCGCGAACGCCGGCTCCGGGAATCAGCCACCCAGACCCGTTTCACCTTCCTGACGCACAAGTTCGAGGATGATCTTGTCCATACCGTCATCCTTTATAAGGGCGATGTCCCTGACGATAAGGAGATCGTCCTCTCCCGTCAAGAGGACGGCTGGGTCCTGGTGAACCGCAACGGCATCCCGGCCAGGACGGACCGCGTGAAAAGCGTGATCCGGGGCATCGAGAACGTCCGGGGCGAGCTCCGGGGCGTCTCCGCCGGTGTCTTCTCCGATTTCGGGATCGCCGATGACGAAGGGATACACGTCATCCTCAAGGGGGAAGACGGCCAGGAGATCATAAATCTGGTCTACGGGGTCAAGGTCCCGGGCCCGAACGTGGCGTTCTGCCGTCTGGGAGGCTCCGAGGAGACCTACATGGTTACCTCGGGTTTCCCCAAGCGCGTGGGGGTCGAGGACGCCGACTCGGAATTGACCGACGACTCCTTTGTACAGGGACGGATCTATTCCGAGAAGGTCAAGGCGGCCGGCCGCATCGAGGTCGCGAAGGCCGGAGAGGATGCGTTTTCGCTGGTCAAGGCCGAGGACGGGACGTGGGCCTTTGATCCGCCGCAGCGCCGCCAGGAAGTGGATACGTCCAAGGTCGACGCGTTCCTGAAGGTCCTTGCCGGGATCGACGGGCGCGGCCTCATCGACGTCGAGGAAGGCGTGGACTACGGGTTTGAGGAGCCCGCCGCCCGCGTGGTAGCCACGGTCTCCGGCGAGGGCCCGGGGTCCCCCGGCGTCTTCGACATCCGCGTGGGCAAGGAGGCGCCGGAGAAGGCAGGGATGTACTTTGTCAGGGCCCTGCCGCAGGACATCGTCTATTACGTCCCACAGAACGCGGCCGAAAACCTGCTCGTCGGCCGCCGGGACTTCACGGTCTCCCGCAGGAAAAAGTGAGGTCCGGCCTTTTTTTAAAAATTGACGCCCCACCGGCACGGGAGTATCATAAAAGGAAATACGGGCTACAGGACCCGTGTCAAGGGGGGCCGCTATGATGAGGGAAGACGTTATGGAGGAACGCAGGAAATTTTCGCGGTTGGATATCAGCGTGGGTGTTGCCTGGCGGCGCCTGGGGGCGCAGATGACCGAGGCGCTTGCGGATAGCGACGCCACGCGCAACATCGCCGAGGGCGGGGTGTGCCTGGTGGCCAATGAGCGCTTTGAGATCGGCGACCGGGTGGAGTTGACGCTGACCTTGCCGTCTCAAAAGATCGTCAAGACCCTGGGCGAGGTCGTCTGGGTCCAGGACGCGGCGATGGCCCGGCAGGACGGCATCCAGCGCTTTGACATCGGCGTGGCCTTTTCCAGCCTGCCCCAAGACGAGTGGCAGGAGATGAAACAGTTCTTGTATTCTTTCCCATGAGGACACCTTCCTTGTCCCTGCGCTGCTGGCTTTTCGCGTGTCTGGGGCTCATCGTCTTTGCCGTGCCGCTGGCCGTCTCCTCCGACGATACCGCCGCCCTCGATGGGGCGGACGCCCGCTTCATCAAGCGCCAACAGGCGCAGACCGGCGCCGACAAGGCCTCCGCCTATCAGACGCTGGGCTTCAGTTATTTCCGGCAGGAGAACTTCGACCGCGCGTTCCTGTACTTCAACGCCGCGGTCCAGGTCAATCCGCGACTCTACTGGTCTTGGTACTACATGGGCCTTCTGCATCCGGAGGAGGCCGCGGAGTATTTCAAGAAAGCGATCGTGGCCAACCGGGACTTCGCGCCCGCCTATTACTGGCTCGGCCGGCACTACGGCAAGCGCGGCATGTTCGAGGAGGCGATCCGCGCCTTCGAAGGGTATCTCGAGAAGGCGTGGGCCGACCCCAACGAATCCGGGCGCATGGACGAGGCCCGTGATTTGCTGCGCAAGGTGCGGGAAGGCAAGAAGATCGAGTGACGATCGATATGACCGTGTACCTGTGGCTGGTCCGCGTCCTGTGCGGCGTGGGTCTGCTGGCGGGCGCGGCGTGCCTGCGTTGGCCCGGGAAGGTGATCGCGTTTCAGCAGAAGTTTTACGCCCGGATCAACTGGCGCATGGAGCCGATCTCCATGTCTAAGGAGGTCCGCAACACGCGGCTGATGGGATCGGCTCTGGTCCTGTTGGCTGTCTTGGCCTTGCTGGTTCCTTGAAAGGGGGCGGGGTGGATTACCGGAGGCCGCGCGGCGAGCGCGGCGTTTCTTTTTCCTTGGCAGGGTTGCTCCTGGCAGGCCTCGTGATCGCGTATCTCGTTATCAAGGCCATGACGGCGTACCTGGGTTCCTCTGTCAAGGGGAGCGGCGATTGGGTGAATCAGACCGGCGTG
>CAZDLS010000011.1:9160-22799 GCA_964506425.1 uncultured Planctomycetia bacterium
GTACCTGGGTTCCTCTGTCAAGGGGAGCGGCGATTGGGTGAATCAGACCGGCGTGACGCTCGTGCCGGCGGCGGAGAGCGGCGCGTCGGTCCCCGCGACGCAGGGCGTCCTGGAGTGGACCCGTCAGGAGGTCAAGGCCGCGGGGCAACTGGCCCAGGACCGCGAGAAAGAATTTGCGGAGATGAAGTTTTAGGACGCCCCGACTTGCCCGCAGGGCTGCGCACTTTTTGATATCTATCCGCTCTGTAGGAGCTGCGCACGTAGGGCCCGCTCTCCACGTGAAGGAACCCCCGCCGTAACGCCTCGCGCTCATACTCCTTGAATTCCTCCGGCGTGACGTATGCGCGCACGGGTTCGTGGCCGGCGCTCGGCGAGAGATACTGGCCGAGGGCGAGATAGTCGCAACCCGCCTGCCGCAAGTCGTCAAAGACGCCTAAGACCTCGTTTTTTTCTTCCCCTATCCCCAACATCAGCGCCGATTTGGTGTGGATGTTCGGGGATATTTTTTTGCTCCGGCGCAGGACGTCGAGCGAACGCGCGTAGCCGGCGCCGGGGCGCAGATGATAAAGGCGTTTAACGGTCTCCAGGTTGTGGCCGAGGATGTCCGGCCGGGCGTCGAGGATCGTTTTAAGCGGCGTCTTCTCGCCGCCGCAATCCGGGATGAGGAGCTCGATGCGCGCGCCGGGGCACGCCTCTCGCAGGGCCCGGACGGTCGCGGCAAAGTGTCCGGCGCCGGCGTCAGGCAGGTCGTCGCGCGTCACGCTCGTGACGACGACGTGGCGCAGGCCGAGCTCGGCCGCGGCGCGGGCCACGCGTTCGGGTTCGGTGGGGTCAGGCGTTGCCGGAGGCGCGGATTTGTCGACGCCGCAAAACCGGCAGCGCCGCGTGCACGAGCGGCCCAGGATGAGGAAGGTCGCGTGGCGTTGCGCGAAACACTCGGCGATATTGGGGCAGCGGGCCTCGCGGCAGACGGTGTTGAGGCGGTGCGCCTCGAGGATGCGGCGCGTTGCCTCGTCCTGCAGGGATTCTTTTTGGTCGTCCCGCGGGGAGCCGCTGCGCTCGCCGGGAGGGTGTCCGATCTTTTTACGCAGCCACGCGGGCCGGCGCGTATTTGTCGGTGCGGAGCGCATCGATCCTTTTTCTTTCTTCTTTGGAGAGCGGGCCTTCTTTCAGGCACACGCCGAAGTGTTGTGTGAAGGCCTCGGCCATGGCCTGGCGGACCTCCTCCCGCGAAAAGGCGCGGCCGGCAGCTTCGTTGAGGGCCGTGATGCCCTGGGTATCTGCAGGGGTCAGACCCCGGCAGGCGGCGTCCAGGCGCGTCCTGTCGAGGGTGAGCGGGAGGCTGCCGTGTTGGAGAAAAATGCTGCGCCGCCGTCTCTGGGCTGAACCGCCGATCTTCCTGCCGTTGACGCAGACGTCGTACTCCTCGTGCCGCGCAAAACAGAAGTCAGCCAGCCCTGAACCAGACCGGTTCAGGGTCCGTTCCTGGGACGTTCGCGGGGCGCAGACGTCTTTGACAAAGGCGGCCGGCAGGCCGAGGCACGTCAGCGCCTTGATAAGAGCGGTGGTGATGAAGGCGTAGGATTCCTTGACGCGCGGTGTCAAGCCCAGCGTCTTGGTGTCGGCGACAAAGCTGTACGTGACTTCGTCGTCGTGCCACAGGAGGCCGCCGCCCGTGGGCCGGCGCACGGCGTTGCCCGAGATGAGGAGCCGGCCGGGGTCCTGGGAGAGTCCTATCGAGAAGCTCGCGGGCCGCCACTCGTAGAGCCGCAGGGTGGGCAGGGATGCGCCGGGCCGGTAGGCCAACAGGAGCGCCTCATCCGTCGCCATGTTGGTCGCCGCGTCCTGGGGGCCGCTGTTGATGAGCCGCCACGTTTTTATGTTCATGGTTCGGGATGGGGGAGATAGGCGCAGTGCATTTGGCGTGCCGCCTTGGTCTCGTCGAGCCGGCGGACCGGCATGGTGCGGGGCGCTTCCTTGAGGGCCTGGGGGTCGGTCGCGGCCGTCTCGGCGGCCCGGACCATGCAGGCGATGAAGCGGTCGAGCGTCTCTTTGGACTCGGTCTCGGTGGGCTCGATCATCAGCGCCTCCTTGACGATCAAGGGGAAGTATATGGTCGGCGGGTGGATGCCCTGGTCGATCAGGTACTTGGCGACATCGAGGGCGTTGACGCCGTGTTCCAAAAGAGGCGCGGCGGAGAGGACGCACTCGTGCATGCAGCGGCCGGCGCAGCACGCGTCCGCGCACGACGGGCTGAAATCTTTTTTGAGCCGCGCCAGGATATAGTTGGCGTTTAAGACCGCGTGCTCCGCGGTGGCCAGGAGCCCTTCTTTGCCCAAAAGCAGGATGTAGGCGTAGGCCTTGAGAATGACGAGGAAGTTGCCGTAAAAGGGCGCGATGTAGCCGATCGTGTCCGGTCTCTGGTAATCCAGGCAGAACGTCCCATCCTCGCGCTGGGCCACGCGCGAGATGGGCAGGAATTTCTCCAGGTTCTTGCGCACGCCGACAGGGCCGGCCCCGGGGCCGCCGCCGCCGTGCGGGGTCGAGAAGGTCTTATGCAGGTTGAGGTGTATGACGTCAAAGCCGATGTCGCCCGGCCGGCACTTGCCGAGGATCGCGTTCAGGTTGGCGCCGTCGTAGTAGAGCAGGGCGTCTTTCTCGTGGGCCATCTTGGCGATGGCGTCTATTTCGGACTCGAAGAGGCCCAGGGTGTTCGGGCACGTCATCATGACGGCGGCGACCTCCTCGGTCAGCTTCTCCCGCAGGGCGTCGAGGCTCATGGTGCCGCGTTCGTTCGACGGGATATTGACGATCTCGTAGCCCGCGATGGCCGCGCTCGCGGGATTGGTGCCGTGCGCCGAGTCCGGGACGAGGATGTACCGGCGCTTGTTCTTTTTCGCGCGGTGGTACGCCGCGATGATCATGACGCCGGTGAGCTCGCCGTGCGCGCCGGCCGCCGGCTGAAGCGTGAAGGCATCCATGCCGGTGATGGCGCACAAAAGCCTCTCCATGTGATGGAGGACCTCCAGCGCCCCCTGTGTCAAGAGGCCGCCGCGCCGCAGCTGGGGCAGAAGAGGGTGCAGGCCCGCGAAACCCTCGCAGCGCGCGATCTCCTCGGTGAACTTCGGGTTGTACTTCATGGTACACGAGCCCAGCGGATAGAAGTTGGTATCGATACAGAAGTTCTGGCGCGAGAGGTTCGTGAAGTGGCGCACGAGGTCGGCCTCGGTCACCTCGGGCAGCTCCGCCGGCCTTTCGCGCAGGTAGCGCGTGTCAGGCAGCTTTGCCCGCGTCTCCACGTGCGGCAGCCGCGTGCAGCGTCTTCGGGGCTGTCCGATATCGAAGATCAGCTTCACAGGGTCGCCTCCAGGGCGTGGGCGTAGCCGACGATCTCTTCTTTCGTGCGTTTTTCCGTCACGGCGACGAGCATGTAATGTTTCATATCGGGGTAATAGCGCGCCAGCGGGAACCCCGCGGCAAATCCCTTGGCGATCATCTTGCCGACGACCTCGACGGGGTTGCGCGGCAGTTCGACCGTGAACTCGTTGAAGGTCGGCGCGCTCTGCTTGACCGTGACGCCTTTTATCTGCGACAGCAAGGCCTTTGCCTGCTCGGCCTTTTCGAAGTTCTGGCGGGCGAGCTCTTGAAAGCCCTCCTTGCCCAGGGCGGACAAAAAGACCACGGCGCGCAGGGCGCACAGCGCTTCGTTCGAGCAGATGTTGGAGGTGGCCTTTTCGCGGCGGATGTGCTGCTCGCGCGCCTGCAGGGTCAGGACGTAGCCGGTCTTGCCTTCGATGTCCGACGTCTCACCCACGATGCGGCCCGGCATCTTGCGGGCGAACTCTTTCTTGGTCGCCATGAAGCCCAGGTACGGCCCGCCGAAAGAAAGGGGTAACCCCAGGCTCTGGCCCTCGCCGGTCACGATGTCGAATCCCATGGCGCCCGGCGTCTTCAAGAGTCCCAGGGCCACCGGGTAGACCGAGGCGATGGTGAGGATTCCGCGTTCGTGGGCCTGGGTCACGATGTCCGCGTGGTCGTCGATGGCACCGAAGAAGTTCGGGTTCTGCAGGATGACGCAGGCGGTCTTGTCGTCGAGCTGGCGGGCGAGGGCCTCGCGGTCGGTCTGGCCGTGCCGGACCGGGATCTCGGTGAACTCGATGTCGAGGTTGCGCGTGTAGCTGTAGATGATCGTGCGGTAGATCGGGCTGACGGCCTTGTCGATCAGGACGCGGTTGCGGCCCGTGATGCGGCGCGCCATCATCATGGCCTCGTAGAGGGCGGTCCCGCCGTCGTAGAGCGAGGCGTTGGCGATCTCCATGTCGGTCAGCCGGCAGATCGCGCTCTGGTATTCGAAGACCGCCTGCAGCGTCCCCTGGGAGCACTCGGGCTGGTACGGCGTGTAGGCGGTGTAAAACTCGCTGCGGCCGCTCATGTGGTCGACGACCGAAGGGATGAAGTGGTCGTAGACGCCGGCGCCGATGAAGAGCGTCAGGTCCGCCGCGTTCTTGGCCGCCAAGTCCTTGATGTGCCGCATGACCTCGAACTCGGAGCGGCCTTGCGGCACGTCGAACGCCTTGGGCCGCTGGCGCGGGGTGATGACATCGAAGAGGTCGTCGATGCTCGCAACGCCGATGGCCCCCAGCATCTCCTTGGTGTCGCGTTGCGTGTTGGCGATAAAATCGCTCAATGCGCGCTCTCTTTCAAAAAGGCCGCGTAGGCGGCGGCATCCAGGAGGTTCTTGAGCTCTTCGGCGTTGCCCGTCTCGATCCGGGCGATCCACCCTTTTTCATAGGGCGACTGATTGACGAGGCCGGGCTCTGTCTCAAGCCGCGCGTTGACCTCTTTCACCGTGCCTGAGACCGGCGCGTAGATGTCGCTGGCCGCCTTGACGGACTCGATCGTCGCCAGGGCCTTGAATTGCGTGACGCCGGCGCCCTTCCCGGGCAGCTCCACGAACGTGATGTCACCCAGCGCCTCTTGCGCGTGGTCCGTGATCCCCACGGTCGCGAGCCCGCCCTCGACCCGCACCCACTCGTGCTCCTTGGTGTACTTCAGATCCGACGGGATGTTCATGGTGGCTCCTTTGTGCGTTTCGGCCGGATGGGTGAGACTTTCAGTGAGACTTTCAGCCAGGCTCTTTGTCTCATTTTTGAACCGCAAATTTGAGACAAAGAGCCTGGCTGTTTGTCTCAAATATTCAGGTCTTCAAAGAGGTCTGCTTGACGAACGGCCGGTCGCAGACCACCGCCTCGAAGAGCGGGGCGTCCTCGCCGATGCTGATCATCCGGCCGGCGGCAAGCGGCGCGGCCGCGAAGCCCATGCCGATGCCCGTGCCGGCGTGCGGGGAGAAGGTGCCGCTGGTGACCGTGCCGGCCTCTTTACCGTCGACAAAGATCTTGTGGCCGTGCCGGGGAGAGCGCCGCGACCGGGACGCGAAAAAGACGCGGCAACGCGGGATGCCTTCCTTTTTCTGTTTGAGGAGGGCCGGCCGGCCGATGAATTCTTTGGTCATGTCGATGAGCTTTTCCAGGCCTGCCTCGAGAGGCGTCGTCTCTTCATCGATGTCCTGGCCGTAAAGGCTGTAGCCCATCTCGAGCCGCAGGACGTCGCGCGCCCCCAGCCCCGCCGGCCGGACGCGCGGGTCGGCCAGGAGCTTCTTCCAGAGCGCGGGGATCTTCTCAAGGGGCAGGTAGAGCTCGAAGCCGAGCTCGCCGGTGTAGCCCGTGCGGCTGACAAGGGCCGGGGCGCCCAAGAGGCGCGTCTCGGCAAAGGTATAATACTTTAATCCCGCCGCCTCGGGGATGAGCGTCGTCAGGACCTCGCGGCTCTGGGGGCCCTGGAGGTCGATCTTGCCCCACGCGTCCGACACGTCCCGGAGGCGCGCCTGCCGAAAGAGGCGGCGCGAAAGGTGTTCCTTGTCCCTGTCGATCCTGGCGGCGTTGACGACGAGCATCCAGGCCGTCTGGGACCTGCGGTAGACGAGGAGGTCGTCGATGACGCCGCCGGACTCGTTCAATATCGAGGCGTACCGGCAGCCGCCGACCGCCAGCGTATCGAGGCGTGTCGCGACGCAGCGCCCGAGGCCCGAGGCGGGGGCGTCGCCTTCGAGGAGGAATTCGCCCATGTGGCAGATATCGAAGCAGGAGGCGGCGCGCCGCGTGTGCTGCGTCTCGGCGAGGATCCCCGCGTACTGGATCGGCATGTTCCAACCTGCGAAGGGGCCCATCTTGGCCGATGACTCCTGATGGGCCGTGAAGAGCGGCGTGGTCCTGAGGCGGGTGCGGTCTTGCGGCATGTCGTTACGGACGGACAGACAAATAAAAATGCCTGGTTTTAAGAAAACCCAGGCGGACGATTTTCCTCTAAGACTTCCTCATGGTCGATTCCATGGGGCCAGAAGTCATCGGATCCGGTTGTCCGAGTCATTATAACACAGGGCGGCGTCTTGTAAAGTGTCTTGAGGCAGGCGGGCATCTTTGCTATTATATAAATCCAAAGGGAGGATCCGAAAGGAAGGGTTGTGTCTCAGAGACCTCTTCGCGTGAAGCGTCGGGACAGGATGCCGCGGGCCGTGGTTTGGACCGCCGCCGCGTGCGTGTTGGCGGTCTGCGGCTGCGCCACGGCGCCGTCTATCCCCGGTGGCGGGCCGACGGACATCATCTACCGGCTGCCGGACGCCGCCGCCGTGCGCTACGACACCAGCCACATCATTAGTCCTGCCGAGACGGTCTACCGCATCAGCAAGATGTACGACGTGCCCATCGACACGATCCTGAAGGCGAACGCCATCAAGGACCCGCGGGACCTGCGCATCGGCCAGAAGCTCGTCATCCCGGGCGCGGCGCCGCTGCGGCCCGTCATACCGATCTTCAAGTCCAATAAGTGGCGCTACATCGTCATCCACCACAGCGTGACGGACGAGGGGGACGCGACGTCCCTGGACGTCATCCATCGCCGCCGCGGCTTCGATCGCGGGCTCGGTTACCACTTTGTCATCGATAACGGCACGACGACGAAGGTCGACGGCCAGATCGAGGCCTCGCCCCGCTGGGTCAAACAGATGGACGGCGCCCACTGCAACGCCGGCGGGATGAACCAGTGCGGTATCGGCATCTGCCTCGTCGGCGACTTCACGCACCATCCGCCGACGGCCCGGCAGATGGATTCGCTCGTCCTGTTGGCCAACACCCTGCGCAGGTATTACAGCATCCCTTTGAAACGCATCATAGGCCACAGGGACGTGCCCGGCAAGATCACCGAATGTCCGGGCAAGAGTTTTCCCTGGGAAGAGTTCAAGCGCCGCCTGCGCCGCGGCCGCTGATCGGGCGCCTTACGGTCAAGAGGCAAGGCACAAATCTTCTTGCCATTTTATCTATTAGCGTTACAATACTTAAAAGGACCTGACACAAGGAGGGCGAGATGGATGATCTGCAGATTCTTCGTGTCGTGGATCTGGTGGCGGGGGGGTTGGGTGCGCTGGGGGCCTTGGCGTTGATGTTCGCTCCGCGCGCCGTGGAGTGGATAGAAAAGAAGCTGGATTACAACTTTTCGACCAAGAGCCTGGAAGAGACGCTGAATAAGAAGAGGGAGATCGGCTCGCTCTTGTACCGGCGCTCGCGCATCTTCGGTCTGGTCCTGCTGCTCGTTTCTTTCTTTTTGCTCATGACGGGGTTGATCCTGTTGTAATAAGGGCACTCTATTGTGTCTAAAGACGCTGCTCTCCAGAGATGGAGAGCAGCGTCTTTTGTTCTGGAACGAGGGTGGGGAAGGAGGGGTCTGGACAAACTCTTAACTCTTTGACTTTCAAGCACTTTCACGCCAGAAAATCCTCCCTTTCAATCCGCCCTGCGTGTTTCTGTTGACGCGACGCCCCAACTTTGTTATATTAATGGCCTAACCCATTGGCATTTAACGAGCGAGGGGACCATGATCGAACGCTACAGTCTTCCCAAGATGGCGAAGGTGTGGAGCGAAGAGAGCAAATTCCGTAAGATGCTCGAGGTGGAGCTTTGTGTCTGTGAGGCGTGGCAGAAGCTCGGCAAGATCCCCAAGAAGTCCCTCCAGCTCATCAAGCAGAAGGCCAAGATAGATATCGACAAGATCAGGGAGCTGGAGGCCAAGACCCGCCATGACGTGGTCGCCTTCGTGAACAACCTCTCCGAGAGCGTGGGCAAAGAGGCCCGGTATATCCACATGGGCCTGACCTCCAATGACGTGCTCGATACCGCTCAGGGGCTGCAGCTCGTCGAGGCCTTTGATATCCTTCTGGCCGACACGCAGAACGTGATCTCGGTCCTTGCCAAGACCGCCAAGAAGCACAGGAACACCATCTGCATCGGCCGCTCGCACGGGATCCACGCGGAGCCGACGACCTTCGGGCTCAAGGCGGCGCTCTGGTACGACGAGATGTGCCGCAATGCCGAACGTCTCAAGGCGGCCAAAAAGGAAGTAGCCGTCGGCAAACTCTCCGGCACGATCGGCACGTACACCAACATCGAGCCTGAGGTCGAGACCTTCGTCTGCGGCAAGCTGGGTCTGGAGGCCTCCCGCGGCTCGACCCAGGTGGTCCCGCGCGACCGCCACGCCGCGGCCCTGGCGGCCCTGGCCGTGACCGCCGCATCGCTCGAGAAGTTCGCCACGGAGATCCGCCACCTGCAGCGTACCGAGGTGGCCGAGGTCGAGGAGCCGTTCGCCAAGGGGCAGAAGGGGTCCTCGGCCATGCCGCACAAGCGCAACCCCGTGATGTGCGAGCGCATCTGCGGCCTCGCGCGCCTCGTGCGCACGAACGCCTTCGCGGGGCTGGAGAACGTCGCCTTATGGCATGAGCGGGACATCAGCCACTCCTCGGTCGAGCGGGTCATCCTGCCCGATACGACGATCCTTCTCGATTATCTCCTGAACCAGTTCCTCGAGGTCATGGAGGGGCTGGTCGTCTGCTCCAAGAACATGCTGATCAACCTGGGCCGCACCAAGGGGCTCATTTATTCGCAGCGCGTGCTGTTGGAATTGATGAAGAAAGGGCTGCCCCGGCCCCAGGCCTATGACGTCGTCCAGAAGAACGCGTTCGCGTCCTTGACCCTGAACCGCGAGTTCAAGGATGTCTTGTCCGCCAACCCGCGGGTGAAGCGCTACCTGTCCACCGGGGATCTGGCGTCCTGCTTTGATATCCGCTACTACCTGCGCCACGTGCCGAAGATCTTCAAGGCCGTCGGTCTCGACTAAAGGAGCGTTGCGTTCCCCATGTATTGGCGCGTCGAGGTCAAAGACAAAGAGGGCGTGTATAACGCCCGTGCCCTGGCCCTGAAGGCCGCGCTCTCCCAGGCCGGACTGCGCGGCGTCCAGGACGTGCGCTGTCACCATGTCACCTATCTCATCGGCGGGGCACGGCGCGCCGAGGCCGAGCGTGCCGCCCGCGAACTTCTGACCGACGCCGTCACCCAGGAGTACGACCTGCGCGCGGACACGGAGCCGCTCAACGGACCGGCGGGCTACAGGTCCCTGCAGGTCCTGTACCGGCCCGGCGTGATGGACCCTGTCGAGGAGTCGACGCTCAAGGGGTTGCGTGACATGGGGATCACCGCCGTCGAGGGCGTGCGCACCGCCCAGAGGTACTTCTTCAGGGGCGCCTTTGACCCCCAGGCGCTGTCGGCCGCGGCCGGCAAGGTCCTTTATAACAGGCTCATCCAGTACGTCCTGCCGGAGGCGGATCTTCACCTCGTCGATTTTGCGCACCTTCCCGCGTACTCTTTTTCGCTCAGGACCGTGCCGCTGTGCCGGGTCACGGACAAAGAGCTCTTGAGGATCAGCCGCGACGGGCAGCTGTATCTGAACCTGGAGGAGATGCGCGCGATCCGGCAGCACTTCCGGGGCCTCGAGCGTGAGCCGACGGACTGCGAGCTCGAGACCATCGCGCAGACGTGGTCCGAGCATTGCGTGCACAAGACCTTCCGCGGCAACGTAGCGTACAAAGAGTCCCTGGGCGGTGAGACGGGCGCCCCACGCAAGACGAAGAGGATCGGCAGCAGGACGATCAAGGACCTCTTGAAAAAGACGGTGATGAAGGCGACCCGCGAGTTGAAGAAGAAGACCTGCGTCTCGGTCTTCAAGGACAACTCCGGCATCGTCACCTTTGACGAGAAATACAACATCTGTTTCAAGGTCGAGACGCACAACCACCCCTCGGCCCTGGAGCCGTACGGCGGGGCCAACACGGGGATCGGCGGCGTGATCCGGGACCCGCTGGGCACGGGCCTGGGCGCCAAACCGATACTCAACACCGACGTCTTCTGTTTCGGGCCGCTTGACTTTCCTGCCGATAAGCTGCCGCCCGGCGCCCTGCATCCGCGCCGCGTCATGAAGGGCGTTGTCAGCGGCGTGCGGGATTACGGCAACCGCATGGGCATCCCCACGGCCAACGGCGCCGTGCTCTTTGACGAGCGTTACGTCGGCAACCCGCTCGTGTACTGCGGGACGCTGGGGATTCTGCCCAAAGAGATGTCCTTCAAGAAGGTCTGTGCCGGCGACGCCATCGTCCTGGTGGGCGGCCGCACGGGCCGCGACGGCATCCACGGGGCGACGTTCTCTTCCGGCGAGCTGACCCATGAGTCCGAGAGCGTCTCTTCCGGCGCCGTGCAGATCGGCAACGCCATCACGGAGAAGAAGATGCTCGACGTGCTCCTGAAGGCGCGCGACGCGGGGTTGTACCGCGCGATCACGGACTGCGGGGCCGGCGGGCTCTCGAGCGCCGTCGGCGAGATGGGCTGCGAGGTGGGCGCGCGGGTGGCCCTCGAGAAGGTGCCGCTCAAGTACCAGGGCCTCACGTACACGGAGATCTGGATCTCCGAGGCGCAGGAGCGCATGGTGCTGGCGGTGGACGAAAAGGACCTCAAGGCGCTCCTCGAGGCCTTTGCCCGGGAGGATGTCGAGGCGACGGCGATCGGCGCCTTCGGCACCCCGGACCGGCACCTGAAGCTTTACTACGACGGACACCCGGTCTGCGATCTGGACATGCGTTTCCTGCACGAGGGCCTGCCGCGCATCACGAAGAAGGCGGTCTGGAGGCGGCCCCGGCACGCCGGGGGGCGCGTCAAGGCCAAAAAAGACCTGACGCCGGCTTTGCTCGCGCTGCTGGCGCACCCCAACATCGCCTCCAAGGAGGCCGTTGTCCGCCAGTACGACCACGAGGTGCAGGGCGCGACGGTGGTCAAGCCGCTCGTGGGCAGGGACCTCGACGGCCCGTCGGACGCGTGCGTGATCAAGCCGCGCTTTGACTCTGCGAAGGGCGTGGCGGTATCGAACGGCATCAACTTCAGGTACGGGGACCTGGACCCGTACTGGATGGCCGCCAACTGTATCGACGAGGCGCTGCGCCAGCTCACGGCGGTCGGCGCGCCGCTCAAGCAGGCGGCGGTCCTGGACAACTTCTGCTGGGGCAATCCCGACAAGCCCGACCGGCTGGGGGCCCTGGTGCGCGCGGCGTACGGCTGTTATGACGCGGCCAAGGGCTTCGGCGTTCCCTTCATCTCCGGCAAGGACAGCTTTTACAACGAGTTCGCCTTCGGCAAAAAGGTCGTGTCGATTCCCTCGACCCTCCTCATCTCGGCCTTGGCCGTGATGGAGGACGTCGGCAAGGCCGTCACCATGGATGCCAAGCAGCCGAACAATCTCCTGTATATCATCGGGATGACCTATGCGGAGCTGGGCGGCTCCCACTACTATGACGTCCTCAAGATCAAGGGCGGCCGCGTGCCGGTCGTGGACTTCAAAAAGGCCAGGACCGCGATGGAGCGGCTCAACGACGCGGTGGGGCGCGGGTGCGTCGCCTCCATCCACGACTGCTCGGAGGGGGGTCTGGCCGTCGCCGCCGCGGAGATGGCCTTTGCGGGACATCTGGGCATGACCCTCTTTTTAAACGACGTGCCCTTTTCGGGCAAGGACCGGCGTGCGGACGTGCTCCTTTTTTCAGAGTCGGCGTCGCGTTTTCTCGTTGAGGTCCCGCCGGCCCGGCGCAGGGATTTTGAACGCATCATGAAGAGGACGGCCTGGGGTCTCATCGGCTGCGTCTCGGAGAAGGACCAGGTGACCGTTTTCGGTCTCAAGGGAGAGATCTGTCTTCAGGCACCCGGGAGCCTCCTGAAGGAGACGTGGCAGGCCCCGTTGAGGAGCGTTTAGCATGGCGAAAAAGAAAAGGAAGAGGGTCTTGCGCAAGGCGATCAAGAAGGTGCCGGTCCATCTCCGGCAGGGCAAGATCGACGTCTACGGCGACGACGAGCAGGCGCGCATCCGCCGCATCAGCGAGGAGCTGGCGCGCGGCTTCAAGGCGCTGGGGCGCTATCAGAACGCCGTCTCGATCTTCGGGTCGTCGCGGCTGGGCCCCAAGGACCCCTACTACAAGCTGGCCGAGAAGACGGCGTTTTTGTTGTCGCGCGCCGGTCACAGCGTGATCACGGGCGGCGGGCCCAGCATCATGGAGGCGGCCAACAAGGGCGCCCGCCGGGCCGGCGGGAACTCGATCGGGCTCAATATCTATATCCCGACGGAACAGACAGCCAATCCGTATGCCACGACGCAGCTTGCGTTCCACTACTTTTTCGTGCGCAAGGTGATGTTCGTGCGCTACGCCAAGGCCTTCGTCATCTTCCCGGGAGGCTACGGCACGCTCGACGAGCTCTTTGAGTCGATCAACCTCATTCAGACGATGCGCATCGCGCGGTTCCCCGTGGTCCTGGTGGGCAGCCGTTACTGGCAGGGGCTCCTGCATTGGTTGATGTCCACGGTCCTGAGGTGCGGCTGCATCACCCCGGAGGACCTGAGCCTCTTTTCGCTCGTCGACAAGGCCGAAGACGTCGTCCAGGTGATCCGCAAGTTCTACGAGTAGAAAGATGCCGCGACCGCGCGTCCTCATCCTGAAAGCAGCGGGCGTCAACTGCGACGGCGAGACCGCCCACGCCTTCGAGCAGGCCGGCGGGCTGCCCGTCTTCGTGCACATCAACGAGCTGACCCGCGGCGACAAAGAGCTCGCCGACTTTCAGGTCCTCGCCCTCTCCGGCGGGTTCACGTACGGCGATGACATCGCGGCGGGACGGGTCTTGGCCAACCAGATCAAGAACAAGCTGATGGGCCCCGTGCGCGCTTTCATCGGCAAGGGCGGCTTGATCATCGGTATCTGTAACGGTTTTCAGGTCCTGGTCAAGGCGGGGCTGCTGCCGGGTCCTGCAGAGGCCCGGCAGGAGGTGACGCTCGCCGACAACGACGGCGGGGTCTTTCAGGACCGCTGGGTCTATCTGCGCAAGCCCTTGGCGTCGTGTCCGGCATTGAAGGACCTGTGCGTGTGGACGCGCGGCCTGCCGGAGGTCGTCACGATGCCCGTCGCGCACGGGGAGGGCAAGTTCATCCCGAAGAGCGAGGAGGTCCTGGACCGGCTCAAGGCGGCCGGCCAGATCGTCTTTCAATACTGCGACGCCCAGGGGCGGCCGGGAGAGTTTCCCGTCAACCCGAACGGGTCCATCGACAGCGTCGCGGGTATCTGCGACGAGACGGGCCGCGTCTTGGGCCTGATGCCGCACCCGGAGCGCCATATCAGCGGCCTGCAGCACCCGCGCTGGACGCGCGACGGCTTGAAGCGCCGCGGCGACGGCTT
>CAZDLS010000012.1:0-17801 GCA_964506425.1 uncultured Planctomycetia bacterium
CAGAGGCCGCGTTTCCGGCTGGTCGATGACGCGGACGTGGAGTTCCTTGCCCTGTACAAGGTCCTCGAGCACGTCAAGGCCCTGGCCATGAAGGGGATGACCACCCAGAGGTATAAAGGCCTTGGCGAGATGAACCCGCAGCAGCTTTGGGAGACGACCATGGACCCTGAGCGCCGCACGATATTAAAGGTTGTCCTCGAGGACGCGGTGGAGGCGGACGAGATCTTTACGGTATTGATGGGGGACCAGGTGGACCCGCGCCGCGAGTTCATCGAGAAGAACGCGCACCTGGTGCGCAACCTGGATATATAAGAAAAGGGGACAGGCTACTTTTCACCAAGGGGAAAAGGGGACAAAAAGGGGACAGGCTACTTTTTCCCAAGACAGGCAATCAGGAGCAGGGGGGCGGACATGGGCGGGGACGCAAGAGGTTTCGATGTCAGGGCGGTGTGGCGGCTCTCGCTGTCGGTGTGGGCGCGGCGCATCGTCGTCTTCACGGCCCTTTCCGGCCTTTCCTATTTTTGCCTGGAGCTGTTGCGCGAAGCGAAGAGGACGCTGGGGTTGTTTTTGCCTGAGTCGGCGCCGTGGATGATGGCGGGCGCGCTGCTGTTGCTGGTATTGGCGTGGGTCGCGGTGCAGGGCTTCGTGACCCTGCTCATCATCGGCCACTTCCGCTGTTTCTCCGGCGGCGGCCGGCTGGTCTTCAGCGATGTCTTCGTCGAGACGCGGCGCTCGTGGGGCCGGTATGTGGCGAGCGTGATCTTGCTCTTGGGGTTTGCCCTCTTCGGGCTGGCGCTGGCCGTGGCCCTGCTCGAGGCCGGTCGCATGCTCTACGTCGCGGACCGGTCGAACCTGGTCGGCCTGGTGGCGACGCATCTCGCCGCCGTCATCTTCATCATCGCCCTGGGCTGGTACGGCTTTTACTTTTCGTTCGGGCCGCTCATCGCGGCCTACGAGGCCAAGGGGCCCATCGCGGCATTGCGCGAGAGCCGCCGCCGCATCCGCGGCCGGGCCCTGGGGTACCTGGCGACGCTGAGCCTCTTTGCCCTGGGCTACATGGCCGTCGGCCTTTCGTTCTATTTCGGCCTGACGGCGCTGGGCGCCGGCCGCGGCGTCTTGTCCTGGGTCGACCCCGCGATGTTGGCATTGTTTTCGCCGCTGTGGCTGGCGATCTGGCATGCGAGTTACGACCACCTGACCCGGTTGAGATCGGCATAAAGCAGAGGAGAACATGTACGCGCAGAACGAGAAGGTCATCCCCCGGTACATCGAAGAGGAGATGAAGGAGTCGTATCTCTCGTACGCGATGAGCGTCATCGTGGGCCGGGCCCTGCCCGACGCGCGCGACGGGCTCAAGCCCGTGCACCGGCGCATCCTCTTTGCGATGCACGAGCTCAGCCTGGACCACACCAAGCCCTTCAAGAAGGCGGCGCGCATCGTGGGCGAAACCTTAGGCAAGTACCATCCGCACGGCGACACCGCCGTCTACGACACGCTTGTGCGCATGGCGCAGGATTTTTCCATGCGCTATCCCCTTATAGACGGTCAAGGGAACTTCGGCTGTTTTACCAAAGATACAAAGGTCAGGCTTGCCGACGGCAGAAGCCTTTCTTTCGGCGAGCTGGTCGCAGAGCACAGGCAAGGCAAGAAAAATCACACCTTTGTTGTTAATGCGGACAGCAAAAAAATAGAGATCGCCGAGATCAGGGACCCCAGAAAAACACGCCGGAACGCGGAACTTATGAAAGTGGTCTTGGATAACGGCGAAGAGATCAGGTGCACCCTCGACCATCTTTTTATGCTCAGAGATGGAACGTATAAGAAGGCCAGAGAATTGAAGGCCGGGGTTTCCCTGATGCCGATGTATGTCAAACCGAGCGACGGCAAAAAGGACGTTTCTTTAAAGGGCTACGAAGAGATCTATCAGCCCTTGCAGGAAAAATGGGAGTTCGTTCATCATCTGGCCGATGGATGGAACCTAAAAAACCACGTCTATGAAAAAAGCGCGGGCAGGATACGTCATCATAAAGATTTCAATAAACGGAACAATAGTCCGGACAATATCCAGAGGATCCCATGGAACGAGCATTGGCGGCTTCATAAAGAGATCGCCGGCCGCAGGCACAAGGACGATCCTGAATATGTGCGGAAGATCGCCGAGGGCAGGAAAAGATTTTTAACGGACCCGAAAAACCTCAAAAGAATAGCGGACCGCACGAGGGATCGGAATATACATAACTGGGCCGATCCCTCCTACAGGCAGAAAATGGCGGAGATCGTCAGGCGGGCATGGCGCAGGCCGGCATATCGCGAAAAAATCATCGCCTCTTCGAACCGGAACCTTAGGGCCCTGTGGGAGAAAGAGGAATTCCGGCAGTTGTTAAGCGGTTTAAAATCAAAAGAGTTAAAAAAGAGATGGCGGGATCCGCTTTATAGAGATTTTATCGCCGGGGTCACGCGGGAGATGTCTTTGCGGCTGTGGTCCAGCCCGGCGCACCGCGAGCATATCTCAAGATGCAATAAAGAGCGCTGGAAGGATCAGGGTTATCGACGGAAGATGTCGCGGCAGGCAAAGGAATTATGGAGGAAACCGGAATACGCCGGTCAATATCCCGCCGATCATTTCAGCAGAATGGCAAAGAAACTTTGGGCCGACCCATCGACAAAGGAGCGGCATCGGGAGAGGGCCAGGGGCCAGTGGCAGGACAATGGATTCCGCGAGAAGATTATTCGCGGCGTTCTTGAGAGTAATCGAAAACGCCTGCTCGAGAGGCCCGATCTCATGCAGGCATTGGCCCAAAAAGCAAAAGTTTCCCTGAGAGAAAAATGGCAAGATCCTTCCTATAGAAAGAGGGCCGTCCAAAGCAGAATATTAGGGTTCGTGAAAGGCTTGATGGAAGCAGGGCAAGCGCCCACCCCGCAGCTATACGAAAAGTTGAGGCGGGATGGGCAGCCGGCCCTCGAGACCGCCTTGAGATATTTTTCCGGTTTTGACGATATGATCCGTCAGGCGCAAGAGAGACGGAACCATAAGGTCAAAGAGGTCGTATTTCTTGACCGCAAAGAGGACGTTTACGATCTGACCATAGAGCGTTGGCACAATTTTTCCCTCTCCGCGGGGATATTCGTGCATAATTCCGTCGACGGCGACGCGCCCGCGGCCATGCGCTACACCGAGGCGCGGCTCGCCGCCATCGCCGACGCGATGCTCGGCGATATCGAGAAGAAGACGGTGGACTTTGTGCCCAACTTCGACGCGTCGCTCGAGGAGCCGGTGCTCCTGCCCTCGACCCTGCCGAACATGCTCGTCAACGGCTCCAGCGGTATCGCGGTCGGCATGGCGACGAACATCCCGCCGCACAACCTGACCGAGGTCATCGACGGCATCGTCCATCTCATCGACAATCCCGACGCCGAGAGCAAGGAGCTGATGAAGTTCGTCAAGGGGCCGGATTTCCCGACGGGCGGCATCATCTGCGGCCGCGAGGGGATCAAGGCGGCGTACACCACGGGCAAGGGCAAGCTGACCGTGCGCGCCCGGGCGTCGATCGAGCGCGTCAAGGCGGCCAAGGACAACATCGTCATCACCGAGATCCCGTATCAGGTGAACAAGGCCTCGCTCATCGAGGCGATCGCGGGGCTCGTGCAGGACAAGAAGGTCGAGGGGATCAGCGACATCCGCGACGAGTCCGACAAGGACGGGATGCGCATCCTGATCGAGCTCAAGCGCGACGCCGAGCCGCAGATCATCCTGAACCACCTGTACAAGCATACCCAGATGGAGACGACCTTCGGGGTCATCTCCCTGGCCCTCGTCGACGGCCGGCCGCGCGTCCTGGACCTGAAGCAGATGATGCTCTGCTACGTCGGCCACCGCAAGACGATCATCAAGCGCCGCACGCAGTTCGAGCTCGACCGGGCGCTTAACCGCGCGCACATCCTGGAAGGCCTCAAGATCGCGCTCAAGGCCATCGAGCGCATCATCAGGACCATCCGCGCCTCCAAGAGCGCGCCCGAGGCCAAGAAGGCCCTGATGAAGAACTTCGGCCTCTCCGACGTGCAGGCGCAGGCCATCCTGGAGATGCAGCTCCAGCGCCTGACCGCGCTCGAGCGCGACAAGATCGAGAAGGAGTATCTGGAGCTCTTGAAGCAGATAGAGCGCTTGCGCGCGATCCTCGCCTCCGAGAAACTCGTCGAGGAGCTCATCAAGGAGGAGATGGCCGCGCTCAAGAAGAAGTACGGCGATGCGCGCCGCACCGAGATCATCGGCGAGGTCGAGGACATCGAGCTCGAGGACCTGATCGCCGAAGAGGACATGGTCATCATGATCTCGCACGCGGGCTACATCAAGCGCCTGGCGATCAGCGCGTACCGCAAGCAGAAGCGCGGCGGCAAGGGCATCACGGCCATGGAGACGCGCGAGGAGGACTTCGTCGAATACCTCTTCATCGCCTCGACGAAAGATTATCTTCTCGTCTTCACGGACCAGGGGCGCGTTTACTGGATCAAGGTCTACGAGATCCCGCAGGCGAGCCGTCAGTCCAAGGGCAAGGCCATCGTCAATTTATTGCAGCTGGGCGCCAAGGAGAAGGCGGCGGCGGTCCTGCCCGTGAAGGAGTTCTCCGACGACAAGTCCATCATCATGTGTACCCGGGCCGGCATCGTCAAGAAGACGCTCTTGCCGGCCTTTGCCAACCCGCGCAAGGGCGGGATCGTGGCCATGGGCCTGGAGGAGGACGACGTCCTCATGTCCGCGAAGATCTCGGACGGCAACCAGGACGTCCTGTTGGCCATGCGCCAGGGCAAGGCCATCCGCTTCCCCGAAAAGCTCATCCGCGAGATGGGCCGCCAGGCCAAGGGCGTGCGCGGGGTCTCGCTGGCCAAGAAGGACGAGGTCGTCGGCATGGAGATCGTCTCGGCCGACCTGGCCAAGACCGGGGCCACGATCCTGACCGTCACCTCGCAGGGCTTTGCCAAGCGCACGGACCTGGGCGCCTACCGCGTCCAGTCGCGCGGCGGCAAGGGCATCATCAACGTCAAGGTGACGGAAAAGAACGGCTTCGCCATCGGTCTCAACTGGGTCCTGCCCGACGACGAGCTCATGGCCATCACGCAGAACGGCATGATGGTCCGCTGCCCGGTCAAGCAGATCCGGGAGACCGGCCGCAACGCCCAGGGCGTGCGCCTGATGTCGATCGAGAAGGGCGACCACGTCACCTCCGTCGCCAAACTCGCCGCCAAAGAAGAAGAGTGATGAAGGCGTTTGAGAAAAAGAGAGCCGTCGAGCTGCGCAAGGCGGGCAGGACCTACGGCGAGATATTGAAAGATCTGCCCGTTTCAAGAGGAAGCTTGAGCTGTTGGCTCAGGGATGTGGCCTTGGGGCCCGAACAAGCGGCGCGCATAGAGCAAAAAAACTCCGCCGCTCTCAGAAAACTCAGCGCGATCAACGAAAGGCGCAAGCGCGCGTCGCAAGAGGGGAAACGGCGTCTCGCCGAAGGCGCCGCCAAGGAGATCCGGGGGATTTCGGAACAAGAGCTCAAGTTGATCGGCATCGCGCTGTACTGGGCGGAAGGCTATAAGCGGTCGGGCTGGAGAACGGTATGTTTTGCGAATTCCGAACCGCAGATGATAATCCTGATGATGCGGTGGTTCCGGCAGGTCTGCGGGGTGCCCGAGAAGAAATTCCGCATCAGGATACAAGGTTATGATGCCGATGGGGTCCGGAAATCGCAGTCCTTTTGGTCTCGCGTCACCGGGGTCCCGCTCTCTCAGTTCTCCAAGCCCTATGTGAGGATCAGTCCGACGAGCCAGGGCAAAATGGAGACACCTTTTATCCACGGCACATGCAGCATCCGGATCTCGGACGCCTCTCTGTTGGTCAAGATCAAGGGCTGGATCAACGGCCTTGCGGCGCTATCGTCTAGTCCGGTCCAGGACGTCAGCTTCTCAAGCTGAAGACACGGGTTCGAATCCCGTTAGCGCTACCAGCTTAAAGGGGCACCCTTTTCGGGTGCCCCTTTTAAGCTGTCCCTGCTGCGCTTCCTTTCGCCGTTTATGGCAACGGGGACAGATTCCTCTTGCTTTTCACGAAACCCACGCAAATATATTGCGTTAAGATTTTTTCTGTGTTATAAATAGCAATAGAATTCAAGCATGCTTGTTTGAGGGGGACAACGCAAAGGAGCTTCCCATGAGCGGGCGCACGGGCCTTTTTGTAATTTTTTGTCTCGTCATCAGCCTGTCGGCGTTGACGGGGTGCGAAGAGATCAAGAAGATGCTTCAGGTCGCGCCGTCGCGGGGCGCGGGGCCGAAGGCGGGGGAGACGGCGGCCCCGAAGGGCACGGCGCTGGCGACGGTCAACGGCGAGGTCATCACCCTTGAAAGCTTCGACGAGAAGGTGCGCAACCTCGAGGTCCTGGACGTCAAGATCGAGACGACGGAGGACAAGAAGGCGTACCTGAACGACCTCGTCCTGCAGGAGCTCGTCTATCAGGAGGCCCTGGCGCGCGGGATCGACAAGAAGAGGGACGTGCGCGAGGCGGTCGAAGAGTTCAGGAAGGGCGCCATGGCGCGCGAGCTGATCATGGACGAGACGCGCGGCATCAACGTCGAGCCCGCCGAGGTCGAGGCCTATTATAACCAGTATAAAAGCCAACTGACGATGCCGACGCAGGCGAGCGTGCGCGAGATCGTCGTGGCGAGCGAGGGCGAGGCGAAGGAGGCGATGATCGCCCTCCTGGGCGGGGCGGACTTCGCCCAGCTGGCGAAGGCGAAATCCAAGGCCCCGAGCGCGGCCGACGGCGGCGACATCGGGTTCTATGATCCGAAGGACAAGTTCGAGAAGTTCAACGGCATGGCCATGACCCTGGAGCCGGGGCAGTTCAGCCAATACTTCTCCGGTCCGGACGGCTACTACATCGTCAAGGTGGAGGAGAAGAAGGGCGGGGCGGTGCCGGCGCTGACGGAGAAGATCCCCGGAACGGACGCCACGTATTACGACTATATCAAGGAAACACTGCTGGCGCAGAAGCGTGCGCAGCGCATCCAGGACCTGACCGACCGCCTGCGGCGCGACGCCACGATCGATATCAAGGAAGAGCTGTTATCATAAAAGGCCCACCTTAAGGCCGGCGTATGGATAAAAAGAAGATCAGCGTCATCCTGGGCGTCTTGTTGGCGGTCTTCGCGGTCGTCGGCGCGCGCACGTATATCTCCAGCCTCGAAAAAAAATACGTCAGGGAAGAGAAGAAGGGCTTCGTCCTCGTGGCGACCACCCAGATCCCCTCCGGGACCATCATCGACGAGACGATGGTCAAGTTCGAGTCCATCCCCGAAAAATACATCCAGCCCCGGGCCCTGAACTCCCAGAGCCTGGCCGTGGGCAAGCGCGCCATCGCCGACATCTACCCGTCAGAGCAGATCCTGGCCTCCAAGCTCACCATCACCGTCAAGGACACGAGCCTCGCCATGCGGACCCCGCAGGGCAAGCGCGCCATGACGATCACGATCGACCCCTTGGCCGCCGTGGGCGGCAAGGTCCGGCCCGGGGATTATGTCGACGTCGTCGGCATCTTTCCGTATAACGCGCAGATCGACGGCAAGACCGTCACGGAGCTCGTGAGCGTGACGCTCTTCCAGAACATCCTCATCCTGGGCATCGAAGGCGCCTCCTCGATGGTGCCGCTGCGCCGGGGCGAGCAGCCGGCCCAGACGTCGTCGAACCTCATCATCACGCTGGCCTTGACGCCCAAGGAGATCGCGCTGTTGACGTACGCCATGGACCAGGGGCGCCTGCGGCTGGTCTTGCGGCCGCCGCTGGAGACCGTCATCGAGCCGGTCCCTCCGGTCGAGGCCAATGCCATGTGGCAGTATGTCTTCAGCAACCTCGGCGAGGAGTTCATGACCGCCAAGGAGGCGCCGGCCCCGTCGCGCCGTCAGCAGCCCGAGCAGGAGAAGAAAGCGCCGCCCCCGCCGGCGACCGTGGAGATCTACCGGGGCACCGAGAAGTCGAACATGATCCTCAACAAATAAAAGGCCGGCATGAGAAAGTTGTTATTGCGCTGCGTCCTGTTCCTCGCCCTGTGTCCCGTCCTCGTCGCGTTCCCGTCCCGCACCGCTTCTCCCGAGTTCTTCTTTGACGATTACGACATCGCGCGCATGATGGACATCGTCGTAGGCGAGTCGAAGATCATCCAGGTCGCCAACCCGAGGCGCGTGGCGATCGGCGACCCCAAGGTCGCGGACGTCGTCGGGGCCGGCAGCGACGAGCTGCTTATCTCGGCCAAGTCGGCCGGGGAGACCAATCTTCAGATCTGGGACGACTTCGGCCAGCGCGAGATCGTCGTGCGCGTTTTCGTGGAGGATCTGGGCAAGCTCAAGCGGCGCCTCGAGGACCTCTTCGGCACGGCCGGTTTGCACGGCGTCACCTTCCAGGTGGGCGACAAGGAACGCAAGGTCTTCGTCCTGGGGCGCCTGCCCGAACGCAAGGAAGAGGTGACGACACAGCTCCTGGAGAGCTTCAAGGACCGCATCATCGACCTGGTGTCGTTCGACGACGACAGCCCGCTGGTCCAGATCGACGTGCAGGTCCTGGAGATCTCCAAGACCGCGATCGACCGGCTCGGCGTCAACTGGTCGAGCTCCCTCACCTTCAACGAGGTCCCCGCGCCCAGCGACCACACGCTCATCCGCCACATGAGCACCGTCATCAAGGCCGTCGGCGAGTCCCAGTTCAACCGCACCACGCTGACGGCGGCCCTGAACGTCCTGGAGCAGGACAACCTGGCGCGTACCCTCGCGCGGCCCAAGCTCGTGGCCCTGAGCGGCAAAGAGGCGAAGTTCCTCGTCGGCGGCGAGGTGCCCATCCTCTCGAACGTCAGCGTCGCCTCCGGCACCACCACGACGTCCGTCGAATACATCGAGTACGGCATCAAGCTGAGCATCAAGCCCGAGGTCAAGGAGACCGGCGACATCTTCTGCCAGCTCGACATCCAGATCCGCTCCATCGACACCTCGACCGCGCTGAGCATCCAGACGGGCTCGAGCATCTCCACGGCCACGCCAGGCTTCAGGACGCGGCAGGTCACGTCGGAGCTCTACCTGAAGAACGACCAGACGCTCTTCCTCGCGGGCCTCATCGACAACGAAGAGGCCAACAACCTGCAGCGCGTTCCGGGGCTGGGGAACCTGCCCATCTTCGGGGCGCTTTTCCGCTCCAAGGACTTCCAGGTCGGCGACACGGAGCTGGTCGTCTCCCTGACCCCGAGGATCATCAGTTACGGCGACATGCAGTCGGATATCGCGTCGGCGCAGGCCGGCAGCCGCGGGCTGCCTGACGACGAGAACGCGGCCGACGGGTACGTGCGCTTGGTCCAGGAGACGATCCTCAAGAGCGTGGCGTATCCGATGGAGGCGCGCCGCGCCAATCTCTCCGGCCTGGTCGTATTGAGCCTGCATCTCATGTCGAACGGACAGCTGCTGAACGCCGTGGTGAGCGAGTCGTCGGGCCACCAGCTGCTGGACAAGGCCGCGGTCTTCACGGTAAAACGGCTGGCCCCGTACCCCGCTTTCCCCAAGAACCTGACCCTGAAGGAAATTTGGATAGAGGTCCCCATCAATTATCAGCTGAGCTGACGCTGGTAGAGCCATGACGGAAAACCCTCCTGTCGGCAACGTCATCTCCATCTTCAGCACCAAGGGCGGCGTGGGCAAGACGCTCTTGGCGGTGAACCTCGCCATCTCCCTGGCCCAGGAAGGCAAGAAGGTCGCGCTCATCGATCTGGACCTGCAGGCCATCCAGGACATGGCGCGCATGATCGATTGCACCCCGCAGTATTCGATCTTCGACATCGTGACGATCCTCGATAAGATCGAGCAGACCGCCACGATCAAGAACTACGTCACCTTCGTCTCCAAGTACAGCATTGATTTCCTGCCCGCCATCACGCGGCCCAAGCAGTCGCCGCACATCACCGGCGAGCGCATCGGGAAGGTCATCGGCATGATGACGGCCTACTACGATTGCATCGTCGTCGACGGCGGCCGCGCCTTCACCGACACCCTCATCCAGATCTTCAACCGCACCAACCTCATCCTTTTCGTCGTGACCCCCGACATCCTCTCGGTCTACGAGACGCGCTGGGGGCTCGACGTCCTGCAGTCGCTGCACTTTCCGGTCAAGATGGTGAAGCTGGTCCTTAACCGCGCGGAGAGCAAGTCAGGCCTGTCCTGGCAGGAGGTCAAGCTCGCCCTGCCGTCGGAGATCATCGCCAACATCCCCTCGGACGGCCGCGTGGTGGGCCTGGCGCTCAACCGCGGCGTGCCCGTCGTCGTCGACAACCCGTCGAGCCGCGTCAGCGGGGCCATCAAGAAGTTCGCCAAGGACCTCGTTTCGAACGCTTCTTTCTACATCGAGCACAAGGAGGTCGAAGATCTGCGCTCGATCCGCCGGGAGGAGATGCCGGCGGCGGGTTCCTTCTGGGACGCGATGGGGCTGACCGACAAGGTCAGGTGGGTCAAGCCCGTCGAACAGGAGGATGAGATCATCAAGCTCAAGCGCCGCATCCACGGACGCCTCATCGAGGAACTGGACTTAAAGCGCCTCGACATGGAGCTCATCAACAACCCGCGCAAGGTCAAGGAGCTCAGGGAGAAGGCGGAGAGGATCATTTCGAACCTCTTGACGGATGAGACGGGCGCTTTCTTGTCGTCGATGGAGGTCCGCGAGAAGCTCGTCAAGGAGGTCGCCGACGAGGCGCTGGGGCTGGGGCCCCTGGAGGAGCTGCTGCGCGACCAGGAGATCACCGATATCATGGTGAACAACAAGGATTCGGTCTACGTCGAGCGCAGCGGCCGCCTGGAGCTGACGAGCAAGAAGTTCATCTCGGACGACCAGGTTCGGGTCGTCATCGAGCGCATCATCGCGCCGCTGGGCCGGCGCATCGACGAATCGGTGCCCATGGTGGACGCGCGCCTGCCCGACGGCTCGCGCGTCAACGCCATCATCCCGCCCCTCTCGCTGACGGGTCCGACGTTGACCATCCGCAAGTTCGCGCGCGAGCACTACACCGTCGAGGACCTCGTCTCGCGCTTCCACAGCCTGACGCGGCCCGTTGCGGATTTTCTGGGGGCGTGCGTCGTGGCGCGCAAGAACATCATCGTCTCCGGCGGGACCGGCTCCGGCAAGACGACCTTTTTGAACATCCTGTCGGCCTTCATCCCCAATACCGACCGCATCGTCACGATCGAGGACGCCGCCGAGCTGCGTCTCTCCCAGGAGCACTGGGTGCGTCTGGAGTCGCGGCCGCCCAACATCGAGGGCAAGGGCGCGGTGACGATCCGGGACCTCTTCCGTAACTGTCTGCGCATGCGCCCCGACCGCATCGTCATCGGCGAGTGCCGCAGCGGGGAGGCGCTGGACATGCTTCAGGCGATGAACACGGGCCATGACGGCTCGCTCACCACGATCCACGCCAACTCGACGCGCGATGTGTTGACCCGCCTGGACTCGATGATCCTCATGAGCGGGGTGGAGCTGCCCATCCGCGCCATCCGCGAGATGACGGCCTCCGCCATCGACATCGTCGTCCAGACCGCGCGCCTCTCCGACGGCGGCCGCCGCGTTACCCAGGTCACGGAGGTCTGCGGCATGGACGACGAGCTGCACATCAAGTTCATGGACATCTTCCGTTTCCGGCAGGAAGGCGTGGACCCGGAGACGAAGAAGGTCATCGGTCAATTCGTGGCGACGGGGCACGTGCCGACGTTCTATGACGATTTGATCACGCGCGGGATCCATCTGCCGCGCGAGGTCTTCTCCCCCGAGAAGCCGGCGGTGTGACGCAAGAGCGAGAAGGGATCGTTGGCATGCCCGAGAACATCAAGACCCTGCTCAAGAGCGCCATCGCGAAGAGCGCCTCGGACCTGCACCTCGTCCCGGGGCTGCCGCCGATCATGCGCATCAACGGCGTGCTGGACAAGATCGAGAACGAGGCGCTCGAAGAGGGCAGGATCGAGGCGATGATCAAGGAGATCCTGCCGCCCCACGTGGTCCTGGTGCCGGGGACGGACAAGGACCTCGCCGTCGAGGTCGGAACGCTGGCCCGTTTTCGTCTGAATATCTATTATGACCGGACCGGGCTGTGCGCGGCCTTCCGTCTCATCCCGCGGATCATCCACTCCCTGCAGACGCTCGGCGTGCCTCCGGTGGTGGCGCAGGCGGCCAAGATGCGCCGCGGCCTTGTGCTCGTGACGGGCGTGACGGGCAGCGGCAAGTCCACGACGATCGCTTCGTTGATCGACATGATCAACGAAGCGCGCACCGATCATATCATCACCATCGAAGACCCCATCGAATACGTCCACGTCCACAAGAGGTGCATCATCAATCAGCGCGAGGTCGGCAACGACACGCCCTCGTTCGCCGAGGCCCTGCGCGCCGCCCTGCGCGAGGACCCGGACGTGATCCTCGTCGGCGAGCTGCGCGACCTGGAGACCATCTCCATGGCGATGACCGCGGCCGAGACCGGCCACCTGGTCTTGAGTTCGCTGCACACCCGCGGCGCGGCCCAGACCATCGACCGCATCGTCGACGTCTTCCCCGCGCACCAGCAGGAACAGGTGCGCATCCAGTTGGCCGACACCCTTGAGATGGTCGTCTCTCAGGTTCTCCTGCCGTCGACCGACGGCACCCGCCGTTACCTCGGCTGCGAGGTCATGCTCGCCACGACCGCCATCCGCCAGCACATCCGCAGCCGCAAGACCCACCAGATCCCCATCGAGCTCCAGACCGGCGGCGAGTCCGGCATGCAGACCATGGAGAAGTCGCTCAAGGCATTGATCGACACCGGCAAGATATCCCGCGAGATGGCCCTCCCTTGGGTCAGCGACAAGAAGCTCTTCGAAATGCACGGCCTCCAAGGTTTCTAACCTCCCTGCCACGAAACGGACAAAACAGACCTGGTTGTTTTTGTCACGAAACGGACAAAACAGACCTGGTCGTTTTTGTCACGGACCAGGTCATTTCAGTGTCATTTTTTGACACTCAGAGACCTGGTCATTTTTTCGTAAGGCTATGGCGGGGAAGGGGGCTACGGGAGGTCGCGTTCGCCGTGGCGCTTGTCTTTGACGTAGCAGGAGCGCTCGGCGGCCTTGGCGGCCTCTTTGAGCTCGGCGCCGATCTCGCTGATCTGGGCGACGTGGTCGAGGAGCCGGTGTTCGTTGGTCACGACGCAGACGGAGATGCCGATGAGGCCGAACCGCTGCTCGATGCCCTTGCGGTCCTTGCCCACGATAAATCCCGTCTCCCGGTCCTCCGTGGCGTAGAAGGTGGGGGATATCTTTTCGAATTCCTCGACAAGCTTCTCGCAGATCGCGTCGGCCTTGTCGGGCGTCGTGACGAAGACGAAGTCGTCGCCGCCGACGTGGCCGATGAAGTCGCCGGGGTTGCCCAGATCTCCGACCGTACGGATGATGAGGCGCGCCGTTTCGCGGATGACCTCGTCGCCGTGGCCGAAGCCGTACTTGTCGTTGTAGGCCTTGAATTTGTCCAGGTCGGCGTAGGCGACGGCGAGGGGACTCTTGGCGTCGATACGGCTCTGCAGTTCGTTCAGGATCGAGACGTTGCCGGGCAGGTGGGTCAGAGGGTTGGCGTCGAGGTCGCGCTCCGTGCGCCGCAACACCATCTTGATGCGCGCCAAAAGCTCCGTCGGCTCGAAGGGCTTGACCATGTAGTCGTCGGCGCCGGCGTTGATGCCGGAGACCTTGTCGGTCACGTCGCCCTTGCCGGTCAGCATGATGATGGGCACGTGTGCGAGCAGGATGTCCTTTTTGACGGTCGCGCACAGGGTCGGGCCGTCCATGACGGGCATCTTGTAGTCGACGATGACGAGGTTGAAGCCCCTGCTCTTGATGAGCTCCAGGCCCTGCTGGCCGTTTTCGGCCTCGGCAACGTCGTAGCCCTCCTCGCTCAAGGTGAGCATGAGGACGTCGCGGATATCCGGATCGTCATCGATGACGATGATGCGGGCCTTAGCCATGGAAGGCGGCGGTGATCTCTCGGACGAGCTCGTCGGCAGAGAAGGGTTTTGTCAGGTATTTGGAGATGCCCAGGGTGATCCCGTGCTTCTTGTCCGACTCGGAGAGGTAGGTGCCGGTCAGGACGATGATGGGCAGCTCCGCGGTCTTCTCGTCGGCCTTGAGGTGCTTGATGACCTCGAAGCCGTTCATGCCGGGCATGTTGATGTCGAGGAGGACCAGGTTGATCTTCTTGGTCTTGGCCTTCTCCAGCGCCTCGAGGCCGTTGTAGGCCTTCTCCGAGCCGATCCGGTTGTCCTTCAGGCACAAGGCGATGACGTCGACGATGTCGGGGTCGTCGTCGACGATCAGGACGGTCTGCGTGCTCTTGTTCTGTAGCTTGTCGAAGAACTTCTTGACCTTCGTCACCAGCTCGTCCTGCTTGAAGGGCTTGGAGACGTAGTCGAGGATGCCGTGGCGGTACTGGGAGTCCTGCGCCAGGACCGAGAGGATCAGGATGGGGATGTTGCTGGTGTTGGGGTCGTCCTTGAGGTGCTTGGCGACCTCGAAGCCGTTGATGCCGGGCATCATGATGTCCAAGACGATCAGGTCCGGATGTTCGTTCTGGGCGCGCAAGATGCCTTCTTGGCCGTTCGAGGCCTCGATGACGTCGTAGCCCGCCTCGCCCAGGTACATCCGTACGATGTCCCGGATGTCCACCTCGTCGTCGATCACGAGAATCCTTTTACGCATTTCAGTCATGGGGTCTCCTTTAATGTGAGACTTTCAGCCAGGCTCTTTGTCTCAAATTTGCGGTTCAAAAATGAGACAAAGAGTCTGGCTGTTTGTCTCACTTTGCTTGCCTTGACTAAGTATATCACACGGCGCCCGCTTTGGGCAGAGTAAACGCGAAGCTCGTGCCCTTGCCGGCGGCGCTTGAGACGGAGAGCTTTCCCTTGTGCGCCTCCACGATGTATTTGACGAGGGACAGGCCCAGGCCCGTGCCCTTGAGCTTTGCGTTGACCTCGTTGTCGACGCGGTAGAATTCGTCGAAGACCTTGTCGAGGTCCTTCTCCGAGATGCCGATGCCGGTGTCGCTGACCGAGACCTTCAGGTGTTCGCCGGCGTCCTCGGCCGCGACCGTTATCGTGCCGCCCGCGGGCGTGAACTTCATGGCGTTGCCGACGAGGTTGATGAAGACGCGCTCGATCTGGTTCTTGTCGCCTACCGCCGGGGAGAGCCCCTCGGGCAGGTCCAGGACGAGCGCCAGGCCCCGCTCCTTGATCGGCGGGGCGAGCATGTCGCCGATCTCGGCGACCATCGCGGCGAGGTCGATCCTTTCCATCTTCATCTCGACACGGCCCGATTCGATGCGGGAGATGTCCAAGAGGTTGTTGATGAGGTTCGTCAGGCTGTCGGAGTGCTTGTTGATCTTCTCGATGCGTTCCTTGGCCGCGGGGGGAAGCTCACCGAGCTTGCCGGCGGCCACGATCGAGGCGTAGCCTTTTATCGACGTCAGCGGCGTGCGCAGCTCGTGGGAGACCGCCGAGATGAAGTCGGATTTGCGCTTGCTGATGGTCTTGATCTCCTCGAGCGCCGCGGAGAGCTCGCGCGTGCGCTGCTGGACCTTCTGCTCGAGCTCCTGCTGGGCGTGCCACGTCTCCTCGAAGAGGCGCGCGTTCTCCAGCGCCTGGCCGATCTGCGTGGTGAGGATGTAGATGAGGTCCTTGTCGCCGCCCGTCAGTTGCGTGAAGGAGGACTCGGAGCCCACGAGGAGCGCGCCGGTGACCCCGCCCTTCTGGACGATGGGGGCGCAGACGAAGGAGGAGAGGGCCATGAGCGCCAGGAGGCGCGCGGTGTCCTTGTTGGCGCGGTCTTCGTCGGCCGAAGAGAAGACGTGGCGCTCGCCGAGGATGCGCCGGAAGAGGAGGGGTTGGCTGAGGATGAGGTTTGCCACCTTTTCGCCCTCCTCCCACGTGTAGCCGATGCACACGCGCAGGCGGTACTCGTTGTTTTCGCCGCGGGTGAAGGCGATGGCCTTGTCGAAACCGATCTGCGAGATGTGCTTTTCCTGGATCTTGCGGAAGATCTCTTCCTCGTCGAGAGTGGTCGAGATAAGGCGGGTAAGGTCCTGCAGGGCGATGAGGCCGGAGATCTTCTTGTCGAGTTCTTCCTGCGCGCGGTGGAGCTCCAGGTCCGTCTGGAGGATGATCTTACCCTGGTTGTCAAGGTCGTCGAAGGCGCGCCGGAGACGGCTGAGCTCGGCGCTGAGCTCCTTGACCCGCTCCATCTTGAAGACGAGGACGAGCACCAGGACGATGACCGCGATCATGCCGACCATGCCGGTGTAGTTGATGACGAGCGCGGCAAGACCCGCTTGCTTAAGCGCTGTGGCCAGGACCATAGGGTTCGCCTATCGCGAGGATGGCTAGTGTCTCATTGTGGAAGTATGCCGAGCCGTAATACTCCAGCGACTTCAGGGGCGCCTGTTCGCCGAAGGTGGAGATGCCCAATATCGGCACCTCGCCCAATATATCCTTTATACGCGACATCTCTTCTCCTGTCAATCGTCCGAGGAGCTTGGAGCGCGAGATGGACTCGAAGATGAGCGCGCCGCGGATGGTACAGTTCTTCAGGGCCTCGCGCGCCTCGGCCGCGGCCTCGGTCGCGGCGGTCAGCGCCCGGCTCTTCGTGCCCATCATGAGGCGGACCTCGGTGCCGGCGGCGGCGTCGCCCTGGCAGACGAGCCCGCCCTCGTCGTCGACGCGCAAGGCGTTGCGCAGGATATATTCGCGTTCGCCCGGCACGTAGAGGCCCAGCGGATAATTGGTGCTGATGCGGATGAGTTCTTTGGCGATCTCCCTGGCCGGCTTGCCGAAGTAGTCGGCGTAGATGTCTATGGCGGGCTTCTCGTCGATCTTCTTGACGACGTTACCGGCGGAGGCGGTGATCGCGTGGGGCTTGCCCAGCGGCTTCCAGCCGTGGCGCAGGCCCATGCCGAACGACAGGCCGCCGCCGATGACCGCGCCGACGACGCTGTTGGACAGGATGTTGGGCCCGAAATACTGGTGCGTGCGCACGAAGCGGAAGTTGTCGGCGCTGGACGCGCCCAGGATCGGGAAGCTCTTGCCCAAGACATTCTTGATGCCGCGCAGCAGCTCGGAGCCGTTCTCGATGAGCCCGTCGGGGAAGATGATGGCTTGGTGGCGTTCGGGCTCGTTCAGGTCCTTCAGGGCCGCACGGGCCCACTCTTCGCCCAGCGCCTGCGCCCCCTTCGTCTTCCAGTCGACGGCGGCCGCGATGCCGCAGCGCAGCTTCTCGGAGCTGATGAGCATGACCCCCACGCCGTAGCGCTTGAGCCCATCGGACGCGATGAGGTTGGCGCCCGAGCACCCCAGGAGCCGGGGGCTGCCGATCGCGTATTCGATGCCGCTGAGGAGTTTCTCGTGGCAGAACTGGATCGTCGAGAAGAGGAAGCAGAGGGAGATCTTGCGGTGGTGGATCTGGTAGAGCGCCGCCTGGGCGGCTTCGCTGCCCGCCAGATACGGGTCCTTCTTTTCGCTGAACCCGACGCCGATAAGAGTGCTCATGGATTCAAGGTAACGTAAAAGGAAGGGGGTGTCAAGACAAAGTCCCATGAGGACACGACTTACGGAGCGTAGCGACGTAAGTCGTTTGTCCGAATGGGCCCCGTCCCGCTGCCTTATGCGTGCTGCGGGATCGGGGCAGACCAGACACGACTTACGGAGCGTAGCGACGTAAGTCGTTTGTCCGAATGGGCCCCGTCC
>CAZDLS010000012.1:17901-22357 GCA_964506425.1 uncultured Planctomycetia bacterium
TTTGTCCGAATGGGCCCCGTCCCGCTGCCTTATGCGTGCTGCGGGATCGGGGCAGGGGGGGGAGGCGGGTGAAGCGCAGGAATTCAGCGTTCCAAACAGGCTTCAGTTGGAACCAGATTCTTCGGGAAATCGAAGTCATTTATAACTTAAGGAACATGCGGCCAGCTACATTAGATCAGTGTGCTGATGGCACGAATAGGCTTGCGGCCACAGGGGTGATTGCTCCCTAATTGCATGAGAATCTATGTTATGTGCTATTTCGGTGCACTTTCTAACGCAATGATGTACTTTTTGATGAATTTTTTAATATATTCGACAACCTCTGTTTTTGCCCCCGGAGGGCTTCCCGCTACCCATGTTGCGAAGTTATAAAGCTCCTGAGTATCAACTCTCAGCCAATGTTTTTCTTCATACAAGGCATAAAATAGCGTCGTCATGGCAACTCGTTTGTTTCCATTCTGAAAGGGGTGATTTTTGTTCATTAGATAGAACAGTATGGCAAGCTTATCAAGCGCTGAAGGATAAAGATCCTTCTTTCCGTAAGTCTGGTGGGGTGTTTCCAGGCAACTCTCTAATATTCCCGGAAATCTTGTGACAAAGGCTGGAATTGGCTCGTCGAAACGAAACCTCTTCTGAGCTATGAGGAAGGCGATCTGTTCGACTTCTGCTAACGTGACCCTATGCATTACTCATCCCCAAGCTTCTTTAAGACCTCGCCGTATTCGTCGAAGGTTTTCTCAACAGCCTCTTTGATATTCATTTTCTCTTCAGGGCTCAGGATATGCTTCTTAATTCTTCGGATCTTTTTAAGAACGCCTTCTTTCGGTATTGCATAGTATTTGCCGATCCTGATGGCCTCGAGTTGCCCGCGCTTGACCCTCTTGTAAACAGCCACTCGACTAATTTTCAGTATTTTTGCAACCTGGGCTACAGTCAGATAGTTGTTTTTTTGATTTAGCATAGCCGCCTCTCTTTAAACATGTTACAAGAATGGAGTTATCATACGTTAACCAGAGTTGAGATGGTTAACAAACATAAACCATTAAAGTATGGTTAACTTTTGTTAACAAAGAAAGTATAACATGCCCTGTGATTACATGGCAAGCAGATTTTTTTCATTCAATTCTTGCTGGCCTTTGGGTAAATGTCACCCTGAACCTAAGGCAAGGGTTCCAAGCCCTCGTCTTCCCCGCCGCAATCTATTATGAAGAAGGGGCTTTTCGAACCACAGAAACCGCCTGTATTTTCAGGCAGCTGTGTCCAAAAAGCCCCGCTCAGTTAGATTCAGCGTCCCCAACCGGATTTGAACCGGTGTCGCAAGCTTGAAAAGCTTGTGTCCTAGACCAGACTAGACGATGGGGACGTGTTTTATCGTTTAAAGTGTCGCTGATTTTACCCTCGAAACAGCCGGCTGTCAAGATGTTTGTGTCCGTCCGGCGCCGAAAGGTGTGAAATGTGTTGCGCGCCACAGCACATTATAATAATATAATAGAATAAGTTAGGACAATTGCGACCGAGGTCGACAAAGGAGTCCGTATGCCCAATACTTTTGATATTCTGGTCATCGAAGACGAAAAAGAGTCGGCGGAGACGATAGGGGCGGTGTTGTATGCCGCGGGCCACAACGTCAACCTTGTCTCCTCCGCCAAGGAGGGGCTGCGGATCCTCAAGGACATCCGCTGCGCGGCGGTCATCACCGAGCTGCGCATGCCCGACATGAGCGGGTCGGAGTTCGTCCAGCTGGCCAAGCAGGTCGATCCGCGCGTGAGCGTCATCGTGATCACGCCGTATCTCTTCATCAACTCCGCGGTCGAGGTGATGGAGGACGGCGCCTTTGGTTACATCACCAAGCCCTTCAACCCGACGGAGATCCGCATCGTCGTCCAGCACGCCATCGAGCGCTACGCCCTCATGGTCGAGGCGGACAAGAAGTCGTATTATTACGACCTCTCGACCCTCGACGGGTTGACCGGCGTCTACAACCACCGCTACCTCCATGAGGTCTTGGACCGCGAGCTGACCCGCGCCAAGCGCTACCCGCAGCATCTGTGTTTGGCGATGATCGACGTCGACGACTTCAAGAAGTACAACGACACCAACGGTCACATGGCGGGCGACGAGCTCCTGCGCAGTCTCACGAACCTCTTCGTGCGCTCCATCCGCAACCTCGACATGGTCTTCCGCTACGGCGGCGAGGAGTTCTGTCTCCTGATGATCGAGACGGACAAGAAGGGGGCGATCCTTTGCTGCGAGCGCATCCTGAATCTGGTGCGCATGAGCCTGCCCTCGACTATCAGCATCGGGCTTGCGGACTATCCGACGGACGCGACAGAGAAGGACCCCTTTATCGAGAAAGCGGACAAGGCGCTTTATCAGGCCAAGACGACGGGCAAGGACAAGGTCTGCACCGCTTCCTAAAAACCCGCGGACCTAAAAACCCGCGGACCAAGAGCCGAGGGCCCCTGACACATGAAAGCCTTTGTCTTAGACGCGCACGACGTTTTGTATGACGGGGTCGTCTCCGCGGTCACGGTCCCGGGCCTCGGCGGGGAGAAGACGCTCATGGACTACCACGAGCCCCTCTTCCTCGTCCTGACCCAAGGGACTATTTTTTTACAGTCGACGGCGCGCCGGGTCGGCGCGGGCGGGCGGGCGACCGAGTCCCGCGGCATCAGGATCCAGCGGGGGCTGGCCCGCATGCGGCATAACGAACTGACCATTCTGGTGGAGTAGACCCTCGTGCAGAATCTGACCATCGCGCTGGTGATGTTCCTGAGCACCCTGGGGCCGTCGCTGATCATCGCCGTCATCGGCAACGCTGCCATTCGCGCCCTGGGGCGCAATCCGGCGGCCGCGCCCAAGATCATGGTGGCGCTGATGTTCGCGTTTCTGTTTGCCGAAGGCATAGCGATCATCGCCCTGGTCATCATTTATAACCTTTTCAAGTAGTCCGGCGGGAGAGAAGAGTGGGCATACAGCTTGTCCTCATACAGGTCCTCACCTTCGGCATCATCGTCGTCATCCTGCGCTTCGTCTTCGGCTCGCAGCTCAAGGAGTCCCTCAAGCGCCTGCAGGACCTTCATCAAGAGAGCCTTGAAAAAGAGGAGATCCTGAACAAGGAGATCGAGCGCGCACGCACCCTTTCGCAGACCGAGATCGCGCGCAGCAAGGACGAGGGCAAGCGCATCATCGACAACGCGCGCCGCAATGCCGAGCGCCTCGCCGAGGAGGCGCGGGCGCAGGCCCAGACGCAGGTCCGCAAGATGATGGACGATGCCGCCGAGCACGTCAAGTCGATGGAGGCCGAGGCGGCCGTGACCGCCGAGGAGAAGGCCGTGGACGTCGCGCAGCAACTGGTCGCCGAGGCCTTCACGGGCCGCGGGGAAGCGGCGCTCCACCGGGAACTGGTCGACGAGTTTCTCGACGAGCTCGAGCGCGTGGAGTCCGAACGCTTGCGTTCGGAGGCGCACGACGGCATCCAGGTGACCACGGCGCGGCCCCTCGCCGAGGACCAGCGCAAGCGCCTGGAGGCGATCCTGAGCCGGAAGCGCGGCGAGGCCGCGACGCTGCGCACGGCCGAGGACCCCGGCCTCATCACGGGGATCGTCTTGAACATGGGCGGGCTCGTGATCGACGGGAGCCTGAAGAACCGGATGAAGAAGGCCCTGGCCGCCGTGCGCCAGCGGCAGGCCAAGACGGAGCCCTGACGCAAGAGATGCAGACCCCAACCGCATTCAGATCCTCGGCGTTCGAGATCAAGGAGGTCGGCGTCGTCAAGGACGTCAAGCGCGGGATCGTCAAGATAGAAGGCTTCCCGTCGTGTATCTACGGGCAGATCGTCGATTTCTCGGAGTCGGGCATGAAGGGCCTCGTGATCGACTTCGACGAAAAGGACGTCATGGCCTTCGTCTTCGGCGACGAGAGGCGCGTGCACCTGGGCAGCCCCGTCGCCAGCCACAACGAGATCTTCACCGTTCCCGTCGGGGAGGCCTACATCGGCCGCGTCGTCAACAGCATCGCCCAGCCCATCGACGACAAGAATATCCCCATCGCGGCGGCCGCCGAGGGCACGGTCTTTCGCAAGGCGCCGGGGATCCTCGACCGCGTCCCTATCTCCGAGCAGCTGGCGACCGGCATCAAGATCATCGATACCGTCATCCCCGTCGGCAAGGGCCAGCGCGAGCTCATCGTCGGCGACCGCCAGACCGGCAAGACCGCGCTCGCCATCGACACCATCATCAACCAGCGCGGCAAGAACGTGGTCTGCATCTACTGCTGGATCGGCGGCGCGCACACGACGCTGGGCAAGGTCGCGCGGGTCTTAAAGGACCACGGCGCGATGGATTATTCCGTCATCGTCGCGGCCTCCGCCTCGGCCTCGGCGGGCGAGCAGTACCTCGCGCCCTACGTCGCCGCCACGATCGGCGAACACTTCATGTTCCGCGGCCGCGACGTC
>CAZDLS010000013.1:0-21586 GCA_964506425.1 uncultured Planctomycetia bacterium
GAAAAAAATATATATCTTTGATACAACTCTTCGCGACGGGGAACAGGCTCCGGGCGCGACGCTGAACGAGCGCGAGAAGCTGGAGATCGCGCGCCAGCTGGTGGCGCTGGGCGTCGACGTCATCGAGGCGGGGTTCCCGGTCTCTTCGATCGGCGATTTCAAGGCGGTCCAGCGGATCGCCCGTGAGGTCAAGGGCGCCGTCATCTGCGGCCTGGCCCGCGCCGTGAAGAAGGACATCGACGCGGCCTATCAGGCGACCAAGCCGGCAGGCGGCGGGGCGCGCCTGCACGTGTTTCTCGCGACCTCCAAGATCCACATGCAGTACAAGCTCAGGAAGGCGGAGGACGAGATCCTGCGTCTGGCCGTGGAGGCCGTGCGGTATGCCCGCAAGAAGACAAGGGACGTCGAGTTCTCGCCCGAGGACGCCTCGCGGACCGAGCCGCGTTTCCTCTTCAAGGTCGTGGAGGCGGTCATCCGGGCCGGCGCCACCACCGTGAACATCCCCGATACCGTGGGCTACGCCTTTCCCCAGGAGTACGGCAGCCTCATCGCCGCCATCCGGGACAACGTGCCGAACATCGGGGAGGCGGTCATCTCCGTGCATTGCCATAATGATCTGGGGCTCGCTGTCGCGAACTCCCTTTCCGCCGTGGCCAACGGCGCCCGCCAGGTCGAGTGCACGGTCAACGGCATCGGCGAGCGCGCCGGCAACGCCTCCATGGAAGAGATCGTCATGGGCATCCACACGCGCCAGGACATCTTTCGCGGGATCGCGAGCTCTGTCAAGACGCGCGAGATCTGCAAGGCCTCGCGCCTGGTCAGCAAGCTGACCGGTTTTGTCGTCGCGCCCAACAAGGCGATCGTCGGCGGCAACGCCTTCCGCCATGAGTCGGGCATCCATCAGGACGGGGTGATGAAGAAGCGCGCCACGTACGAGATCATCGCGCCTGCCGACGTCGGCTTCACGGGCACGGGGATCGTCCTGGGCAAGCACTCCGGCCGCCATGCGTTTCAGAAGCGCCTGGAAGAGATGGGGATCGTCCTGAAAGAGGCGGAGCTCCAGCGCGCCTTCGAGAAGTTCAAGGGCCTGGCCGACAAGAAGAAGACCATCTACGAAGAGGACCTGGCGACCATCGTCGAGGACGAGATCCATAAGTCCGCCGAGACGTGGAGGCTCGAGAGCGTTTCCTATGCCAGCGGCACCAAGGTGACGCCGAGCGCGACGGTCTGCCTGAGACATAAAGGTAAAGGGGTATGCGCCTCCTCGAAGGGCGACGGGCCGGTCGATGCCTGCTATAAGGCCATCGAGAAATTGACGAAGATAAAGACGCGCCTGCTGGACTACCGGCTCGAGGCGGTCACCGCCGGCAAGGACGCGCAGGGCGAGGTCGTGGTGAAGGTCGTCAGCGGCAAGAACGTCGTCCTCGGCCGCGGCGCGAGCACCGACATCATCGAGGCCTCGGCCAAGGCCTTTTTGAGCGCCGTCAACAAGCTCGCCCTCAAGAAGGCGCAGGGTGTCGCTCTGTATGTGTAAGCGCCGCGAGGGGTGCGCATGGATCTTGACAAGGGATCGGTGTTGTTGTACGGCCTGATCGGTCATCCCGTCAAGCACAGCTATTCGGGCCCCATGCACGAGGCCGCCTTCCGCGACTGCGGCATCGCGGCGCGCTATGAGCTCTTTGAGGTCCCGCCGGAGAGGCTCGGCGACTTTTTTCTCAAAACCGTCAGGGAGCGTCAGGTGCGGGGCTTCAACGTCACGGTCCCCCACAAGGCGGCGGTGATCCCGTATCTGACGGCATCGGTCTCTCCCATCGTCAAGATGACCGGGGCGGTGAACACGGTCCGCGTGGAGACCGACGGCACGCTGAGCGGGTTCAACACCGACGAGCCGGGTTTCGGCCGCGACCTGAAAGAGAAGGGTATCGCGCTCGCGGGCAGGGACGTCGTCCTGCTCGGGGCCGGTGGAGCGGCCTCTGCCGTGGCCATAGCGCTGGCGGCGTTGAACGTCCGGTCTATAGAGGTCACCGATATCGTCCGGGAGAAGGCCGAGTGCCTCGCGCAAAACATCAAGAGACACTATCCCGCCGTCGATGCCCGGCCGGTCGCCGAGGTCAGCCGTCTCAAGATCGAGGAGGCGGGGCTCCTCGTCAACGCGACACCCGTCGGCATGAAGCCCGGCGACCCGGTGCTCGTCGAGGCGCAACGGCTGCACCCCGGTCTCTTTGTCTATGACCTCATCTACAATCCCGCCCAGACGCCTTTGTTGAAGGCGGCCCAAGAGAGGAAGTGCCGTTGGGCGAACGGCCTGGGCATGCTCCTGCATCAGGGGCGCCTGGCCTTTGAGCTCTGGACGGGCAGGGAGGCCCCGGTAGCCTCCATGCGTTGGGCCCTGGAGATGTCCGTGTATGGCTGAGAATCTCGTCGCGGCTTTTGTCTTCTTGTTCGGTCTGTGTATCGGCAGCTTCCTGAACGTCTGCATCTATCGCATGGGCCGCGAGCAGTCGGTCGTGCGGCCCGGGTCGCACTGCCCGCAGTGCCAGAAGCTCCTGCGCTGGTACGACAACATCCCTCTGTTGAGCTACGTCGTCCTGCGGGGCCGCTGCCGCGCCTGCGGGGCGAAGATAGCATTCCGCTATTTCTTTGTCGAGCTCTTGACCGGGTGCTTTTTTGCGGCCCTGTGGATGCGTTATTCCTTAAGTCCGTTTTTTTTCATCTATGCGCTCTTCGGCTCGGGCCTCGTCGTCGCGACCTTCGTGGATTTTGACTTTCGGATCATCCCCGACGAGATCAGCCTGGGCGGGATCGTCGCGGGCCTCCTTTTGAGCGGCCTCTTTCCGCAGATGCACCAGGCGGCCTCGTCCCTCCAGGGTCTGGGCGGCTCGGCGCTGGGCATCGTGGTCGGCGGGGGCACGCTGTGGCTCCTGGGCGTCATCGGCGATTTTATCTTCAAGAAGGAGTCCATGGGCGGCGGGGACATCAAGCTGTTGGCGATGGTCGGCGCCTTTCTGGGGTGGAAGCTGGCGCTCCTGGCGCTGCCGCTCGCCTCGCTCATCGGCGCGGTCGTCGGGGTCATCGCCAAGATCCGCACGAAGGAGAGCGAGATCGCCTTCGGCCCTTACCTTTCGATCGGCGCGCTGGCAGGGCTCTTCTGGGGCCCGCAGATCATTTCGCATTTCTTTACCTATTAAGAGGAGGCGTCATGCTGCGTTATCTGACGGCAGGGGAGTCCCACGGGCACTGCATGGTGGCCATACTCGAAGGCATGCCCGCCGGCCTCAAGATCGATCTGAAAGAGATGACCATCGAGCTCAAGCGCCGTCAGATGGGATACGGCCGCGGGAACCGCATGAAGATCGAGGATGATAATATCGAGGTCCTCGCCGGCGTGCGCAACGGCCTGACCCTGGGCAGCCCCCTGGGCCTTTACGTCAAGAACAGAGATTATCGCATCGAGGACCTCCTGCCGCTGACGCATCCGCGTCCCGGCCACGCCGACGCCGCCGGGTGCCTGAAGTACGGACACAAGGACATCCGCAACGTTTTGGAGCGCGCCTCGGCCCGCGAGACCGTGGCCCGGGTGGCCATGGGGTCGGTCTGCAAGCTCTTCTTGAAAGAGTTCGATATCGGCGTGACGAGCTGTGCCGTGATGATCGCCGGCGAGACGGACAAGCGGCGGATGAAGAAGAAGGTCGAACAGGCAAAGAAAGACCTGGACACGGTCGGCGGGGCTTTCCGTGTGGAGGCCCTTAACGTCCCGCCCGGCCTGGGCAGTTATGTCACCGGCGACAGGCGCCTGGGCGCGCGGTTGGCCGCCGCCGTCTTCTCGATACCGGCCATCAAGGCCGTGGAGTTCGGCCTGGGTACGGATTTTGCGTCGGCGCGGGGCTCGCGGGTCCACGACGCCATCTATCACTCCAAGGACAGAGGGTTTTACCGAAAGACGAATAACGCCGGCGGCATAGAAGGGGGCATGAGCAACGGAGAGCCGATCGTCATGACCTGCACGATGAAACCGATCTCAACGGTCGGCAGGCCCCTGGATTCGGTGGATATGGTGACCCGCAAGCCCGTCAAAGCGGCGGTGGAGCGTTACGACACCTGCGCCGTGGAGGCGGCCGGCGTCGTCGCCGAGTCCATGGTCGCCTTTGAGCTGGCCAATTCCTTATTGGAGAAGTTCGGCGGCGACAGCGTCGCCGAGACAAAGCGCAACTGCAAGGCCTACCTGCGCAGCCTGTAGCAGCCGGCTGGCCGGCCAGGAGGCCCGGACATACCCCTTCGAGACAAAGCCTTCCCGCAAGTCTCGCCTATCCCTTTGTCCCGTATTAAGTTTTGTATTTGCTCCGAAACGGCCTTCCAAGGGGACTCCTTACGAATAAGTTGACCTACCTTACCTTATTATGGTAAAATCCCATCCGTTGCATGGGAGAGGCATATATGGGAAAAAATCGCAATATTTATATCGTTGGTTTCATGGGGACGGGCAAGACGTCGGCCGGCCGGCTGGTGGCCAGCCGCCTGGGTCTTGAGTTCGTGGACATGGACACGTTGATCGCTGAGCGCGAGAAGAGGCCTATCCCCGACATCTTCAGGGATCCTGGGGAGCCGTATTTTCGGGCCCTTGAGAAGAAGCTGGTGGGGGAGCTGGTCCGCAAGGAGGGCGTGGTCGTCTCTTGCGGGGGAGGCACCTTCGTGGACCCGGAGAACATCGCCCTCCTGAAGAAGACGGGCACGGTGTCTCACGTCTTCAGCCGAGGTGATCCTTGAACGGACAAGGCGTTATGTCCACCGGCCGCTCTTGCAGGTGGCGGATCCCCTGGGCCGCATCCGGGAGCTTTTAGAGGCGCGCCGGCCGTCGTATGAGCAGGCGCATCATGTCATTGACGCCGACCGTCTGAGCGTCGAAGAGACGGCTGAGGCGATCCTCAAGGCGGTGCAGGACGATGAATGACCTCCAGGCCTATGTCATCCTCAACGCCGCGATCACGATCCCGAAGAGCCGTGTCGGCAGGCTCTTGGAGATGTTCGGCGGCGCGAAGGAGGTCTTTGCGGTCCGGCCCCACGACTGGGTAGGGGCCGGCCGCCTGACGCACCAGATGGCCAAGAGGCTCGATGAGGCGCGCCGCACCTTCCGTGTCGACGAGGAGCTGCGCCGGGCCGAACGCGCCGGGGTCCGCATCATGACGCGCGACGACGCCGACTACCCCCAGAACCTCAGGGAGATCTTTGACCCGCCCTGCGTCTTGTACGTCAAGGGGACGCTTGAGCCGGAAGACAAGTTCGCCGTCGCCGTGGTGGGATCGCGCGGCGCGTCGTATTACGGTCTGTCCGTGGCGCGCGACTTTGCGGCGCGCTTCGCCTCTTTCGGCCTGACCGTCGTTTCGGGCATGGCGCGCGGCATCGATACGGCCGCCCACCGTGCCGCGCTCGACGCCGGCGCACGCACCATCGCCGTCCTGGGCAGCGGGTTCGAGAACATCTATCCTGTTGAGAACAGGGACCTGTGCGGACAGATCGCGCGCAGCGGGGCGGTGCTCTCGGAGTTCCCGCTGGACACCGCGCCCCTGGCGCAGAACTTTCCCGTGCGCAACCGCATCGTCAGCGGGCTCTCCAAAGGGGTCCTCGTCGTGGAGGCGTCGCTCAGGAGCGGGGCGCTCATCACGGCGCGTCTGGGCGCGGAGCAGGGCCGGGAGGTCTTCGCGATCCCCGGCAAGCTCTCCTGCGAGACCTCGGACGGGACCAACGACCTGATCAAGAACGGCGCGCACATGGTGACGTCGGCCGAAGAGGTCCTGCGGGAGTTGGCCGGCGCGCTTTGCGTGGATGCCGGCAGGAGCCGTCCGGCGGCGCGCCCGGCCGGCGTGCCGTTGACCGAAGAAGAGGAACGGCTCTTCGTCGTCTTGAACGACGAGCCCAAGCACATCGACGCGATCTGCCGGGAGAGCGCCCTGGATCCCGCCCGCGCGGCGGCGCTCCTCCTGCAGTTGGAGCTCAAGGCCGCGGTGCGACAGGTGCCCGGTAGGATGTTCATCGCCGCCTAACACGTCAAGAGGGGGTCATGCCAAAAAAATCAATGGTGATCGTCGAGTCACCGGCCAAGGCCAGGACGATCTCAAAGTTCCTGGGGAGCGCCTTTTCCGTCGTTTCGTCCATGGGGCACGTCGTCGACCTGCCCCAGAAAGAGTTCGGCATCGAGATCGCCAAGGACTACCAGGCCGAGTTTGTCGTCATTCCGGGCAAGAAGAAGCTTTTGGGCGAGCTCAAGAAACAGGCCAAAGAGGTCGAGCAGGTCTACTTCGCGACCGATCCGGACCGCGAGGGCGAGGCGATCGGGTGGAACCTGAAGGAGTGGATGAAGCTCAAGGACCAGAAGGTCTACCGGGTGGAGTTCCACGAGATCACGAAGAACGCCGTCCAGGCGGCCTTCCGTTCCCCGCGCGAATTCGACACGCACAAGATCAAGGCGCAGCAGGCCCGCCGCATCCTCGACCGGATCGTCGGTTACTTCTTGAGCCCCCTGTTGTGGCGCAAGGTCACCCGGGGCCTGTCGGCCGGCCGCGTCCAGTCGGTGGCGTTGCGGCTGGTCGTGGACCGCGAGCGCCAGATCCAGGCCTTCGTGCCGCAGGAGTACTGGAGCCTGGAGGCGCACCTGCGCAAGAAGACGGCCCAGGGCAAGGAGGAGAAGAGGGTCTTCACCGCGGCCCTGGAGAAGACCGGCGGGGAGAAGGCCCAGCTCTCCGACGAGGCGCAGGCCCGCAAGGTCATGGCGGACGTCGAGGGCAAGCCCTTCACGGTCGCCTCGATCGAGCCCTCGATGAAGGCGCGTAATCCCCTGCCGCCTTTTATCACGAGCACCCTCCAGCAGGACGCCTTCAACAAGCTGCGCTTTTCGGCGGTCAAGACCATGTTCATCGCCCAGCAGTTGTATGAAGGCATCGAGCTGGGGGAGGAGGGGCCGGTCGGTCTCATCACCTACATGCGCACGGACTCCTTCAACGTGACGGCGACGGCCATCGACGAGGTGCGTCGCTATATCGCCGGGAGGTTCGGTGAGGCGTACCTGCCCGATACCCCCCGGACGTACAAGTCAAGGAAGCTCGCCCAGCAGGCCCACGAGGCGATCCGGCCGACGTCGGTGACGCGCGCCCCCGAGGCGGTGGCAGCGTTCCTGACGTCGGAGCAGAACAAGCTTTACGAGCTCATCTGGAAGCGTTTCGTGGCGAGCCAAATGAACCCGGTCCAGACGCAGGTTACGACGGTCCTGATCGGCTGCGCGGACCACACCTTTAAGGCGACGGGCGCGCGCGTCGTCTTCGACGGTTTCAGCGTCCTTTACAAGGCCGATGACAACGGCGAGAAGGAGGGCTCGGGCAAGAACTCCCTGCCGCCCCTCTCGGTCGAGGAGGTCTTGCATTGTGTCAAGCTCGAGCCGGGTCAGCACTTTACCAAGCCGCCGCCGCGCTTCTCCGAGGGGTCGCTCATCAAGATCCTGGAAGAGGAGGGGGTGGGCCGGCCCAGCACCTACGCGCCGATCATCTCGACGATCGTCAACCGTGATTACGTGCGTCGCGAAAAAGGGTACCTCACGCCGACGGAGCTGGGGATGAAGGTGAGCGACCTGTTGGTCGAGTACTTCCCGCAGGTCATGGACATCTCCTTCACGGCGAAGATGGAAGACGAGCTGGACATGGTCGAGGACGGCGCCGCCCACTGGGTCACCGTCTTGAACGAGTTCTACGCGCCCTTCAAGGAGAAGCTGGACTACGCCCAGAAGCACATCAAGAAGGAAGTGGTGTACTCCGACGAGAAGTGTTCGCTCTGCGGTCAGCCGATGGTGATCAAGTGGGGCCGCAAGGGCAAGTTCCTGAGCTGTGCGGACTACCCGCGCTGCAAGCACGCCAAGTCCATCACGAGCGGTGTCAAGTGCCCCGCCGAGGGCTGCGACGGGGAGCTCGTGCTGCGGCGCTCCTACCGCGGCCGGTCCTTTTACGGGTGCAGCCGGTATCCGAAGTGCCGCTTCACCGCGCGCGATCTGCCGTCGGACACGGATAAAACGGATACGGCTAAAGAAGAAAAAAGCGACACGGATCCGCCTGCCGGCCGTGAAGCCGAAGGCGAAGGGACACCGGCCTCTTAAGGCGTCAGGGCCTTTTTCATGGACCGCTATATCGACAAGTTCATCCGCTATCTGGAGATCGAAAGGAACGCCTCCCCGCATACCGTCCTGAACTACAGGCGGGACCTGGAGGCGTTCGTCGCTTTTTTGCAGGGCCAGGACGTCCTCAAAACCGATTACTTAAGGGTGCGCCAGTACCTCGCCCTCCTCAAGGAGAAGAGACTTTCGGCCCGCAGCGTCTCGCGCAAGCTCTCCGCCCTGCGCAGCTTGTTCCGGTTCCTGGTGAGGGAGAACCTGCTGGGCGTCAATCCGACCGATGCGATCGTCTCGCCCAAGCAAGAGAAGCCTTTGCCGAAGTTCATGACCGAGGACGAGATGGTCCGTCTTATCGAGGCCCCGCAGGCGGACACCGTCAAGGGGCTGCGCGACCGCGCGATCTTCGAGACGCTTTATTCGGCGGGCCTGCGCATCTCGGAGCTTGTCTCCCTGACGAGCGAGCAGGTCGACTTTGTCGGCGGTACCGTGCGGGTCATGGGCAAGGGCCGCAAGGAGCGCATGGTGCCGATCGGCGACCGGGCCCTGCGGGCCATCCGCCGGTACCTCTCGAAACGCAAGGGCGTCTCGCGCACCATCTTTTTGAACAAGGACAAGAGGCCGCTGGGCGTGCGCGGCGTTCGCAAGGTCATGGACCGGTACCTGCGCCTCATGAGCTTCAAGACGCACGTCTCGCCGCACACGATCCGCCATTCGTTCGCGACGCACCTGTTGGGCCGGGGCGCGGACCTGCGCAGCGTCCAGGAGCTCCTGGGCCACGCGAATCTGGCGACGACGCAGATCTACACGCACCTGACGACGGAGAAGATCAAGGCCGTCTACGACAAGGCGCACCCCCGCGCGTGACGCGACGCAGCCCGCGGCCGGCACGACCATCCTCTTCTCTCGGGTATGCTCGTCCGGCCCCAGCGTGGCCGGACTTCGCTCAGTGTTCGCTCGCCTCCGCTCTCGCAGGAAGGCAAGCGGCGGCGAACCGTGCCCGCTCCGGCGGCGAACATGCCCCTCGAGAAGAGGATGGCCGCGCCGGCCGCTTGAGCATCATATAGGCAAGGCTATGTTCCTATTCTATCTGGTCTACGACATATTGTTGTTCCTGGCGATGGTGGTGTACCTGCCCGTGTACGCGTGGCGGGGGCGGGTGGGCCAGCACATCCTGACGCGGCTGGGGTTCTTTCCCGCCGACCAGTTCGAGGCGCTCAAGGGGCACGAGGTCGTGTGGCTGCACGCGGTCAGCGTCGGCGAGGCGCGGGCGGCTGAGTCGTTGTTGCGCCTGATGCGGACCCGCTGGCCGGACAGGCGCCGGGTCATCTCGACCGTGACGCCGACGGGTTACCAGATCCTGCGCCACATCGTTGAGAAGGACGAGGTGATCTGCTATGCGCCCGTGGACCTTTCTTTTGTCGTGCGCCGGTTCCTCGCCGAGATCCGGCCGTCGCTCCTGGTGATCTTCGAGACGGAACTGTGGCCCAACCTCATCCGTTTGTCCAAGGCGCGCGGGGCCAGGGTCGTCCTCGTCAACGGCAGGATATCGGACCGGTCGCTGCGGCGGTATGGCCGCATGCGCTGGTTCTGGCGGCGCCTTTTAAAGGACGTGGCGTTTTTCTGCATGCAGACCGAGGAGGCGGCGCAACGCATCAAGACGCTGGGCGCCTGGTACCGCGACGTCGCCGTGACGGGCAATATCAAGTTTGACGCTCACGCGGACGCGCGCGAGCCCTCGTTCGCCCCTGTCCTCAGGCAGGCGGCCGCCGACCGTGTCCTCTGGATCTGCGGCAGCACGCATGACAACGAGGAGGAGACGGCGCTGCGGCTCTACAAGACGCTGCGTAAGGATTTTTCCCAGCTGAGGCTTCTGATCGCCCCGCGCCACCTGGAACGCCTCGATAAGATACGGCGCACCATCCGGCTGGAGGGGCTCGACTCTTTATTGTTGTCGCGCGGCACGCCGGCGCAGGGTTCTGCCGTTCTTCTCCTGGATACCATCGGTGACCTGAGCGTGACCTACCGGTTCGCGGACATCGTCTTTATCGGCGGCAGCCTCGTCAAGAAAGGCGGGCATAACCCTATCGAGCCGGCGGTCTACGGCAAGGCGATCCTCTTCGGCGCGCACATGGCGAACTTCAAGGAGATCCGCGACCGCTTCATCGCCGACAGCGCCGCCGTCGAGGTGGGCTCGCCGCAGGAGCTGGAGCTTGTCATGCGCCGCCTCCTGAGTTCCCGGCACGAGCGCGAGGGCCTGGGTGAGCGGGCCCGGCAGCTCATCGAGAAGAACCGCGGCGCCGCCGAGCGGACCATAGACTTTTTGGAGGGAAAGGTGAAGGTGTGAGAGCGCGTCTGCGTCTTTTGTATGAAGAGGGGCACGCGACCGGCTGGGTGAAGGCCGCGTGGCCGCTCCTCCTGGTCTTGTCCTGGTGTTATGCGCTCGGCGTCAAGGCGCTGCGGTCGTTTTATGGGACATCTATCGGACGGGCCTACCGGCCGCGGGCAAAGGTGGTGAGTGTCGGCAACATCGTGATGGGCGGCACGGGCAAGACACCCTTGGTGCGGCTCGTCGCCGAGCACCTGTACCGCCGCGACAAGCGCGTCGCGGTCCTGCTCAGGGGTTATCGCAGGCCGGCGCGCGGCGGGGCAAGGGCCGTCAGCGATTTTCAATCGTTGGGCGACGAGGGCGCCTGGCTCAAGCAGGTGTTGTGCGCCAAGGCCGACGTCTTTGTCGCGGCCGACAGGAGGCAGCTCGCCCGGCAGATCGACGCGCTGGGCCGCTACGAGGCGCTCGTCCTCGACGACGGATTTCAGCACTGGCGGCTCAAGAGGGACATCGATATCGTGGCGGTGGATGCGACGCGCGGCCTGGGCAACGGTTTCATGATCCCGGCGGGACCGCTGCGCGAAGAGGGGCGCGCCCTGCGGCGCGCGGCCGTCGTGTGTCTGACGCGGGCCGACGAGGTTCCTTCTGCCGAGAGCCACGGCCTCAGGGACCGGATCAGGAGGCTCGCGCCCCGCGCCACCCTTGTCGAGGCCGCGGTCCGGCCGACGGGGATCGTGAACATCCACAGCGGCGCGGCGCTCGACGCGGGCGCGTTCACGGGCAAGGCGGTCGGTCTCTTCTGCGGCATCGGCAACCCCGCATCGTTTTCCCGGACCCTTCGGGCGATGGGCATCGACGTCGTCCATGAAAAATTCTTCGAGGACCACCACGTCTACACGCAGCAGGAGATAGATCTTCTGGGCCGTCAGGCCGCGGCCCAAGGGGCCTGTGCCCTGTGCACGACGCAGAAGGACGCCGTCCGTCTGGAGGGCACGGCCTTAGGTCCCCTCGGCATATGGGCGGTGGCCGTCACGCTCGACCTGGTCTGCGGCAGAGAGGCGTTTTATGGGCGATTGGACACTCTTTTTTCTGGTTAGCGCCGCGTCTTGTGCGCTGCGCTGGGTCCCGATCGGGGCTGCGTTGGCCGCGGCCCGCGTCGCGGGCCGGATCTATGCGCTCGTGCCGTCACGGGGCCGCCTGCGGGCCCTGGCCCACCTCAAGGCGGCCTTTCCGCAGGAAGGGCCGGCCTGGCGGCGCGCGGTCGTGCGGTCCATGTTCGAGCGCTTTGCCCAGAATGCCGTCGAGGTCCTTTACGTGCCGCACCTGGACGAACGCCGCCTGCGCGCCCGGGTGCGGCTCAGCGGCGAGGACGCGGTGCGCCGGGCCCTGGACTCGGGCAAGGGGGTGCTCCTGTTGGGCGTGCACGCGGGCAGCTGGGAGCTCTCCAATATCGCCTGCGCGGTCTTCTTTCCCGAGCGCGCGTATGCCATGCTCGCCCAGCCGCAGAAGCGGACCCGGCGCCTGGACAGCTTCCTTAATACGACACGCGGCCGCAAGGGGTGCCGCGTGATCGGCGTCGGTGAGCTCAAGAAGATGATGACGCACCTGTCGCAGAACAACATCCTGGGCATGGTGGCGGACCACGGCGGACGCGAGGGCCTGCCCGTGACGTTTTTCGGCAAGAAGGCCCGCGTTCCCGTCGGGAGCATGAAGCTCGCGCAGAAGCTTGGCTCCCGGATCGTCCTCTGTTTTGTCCGGCGCGTCAAGGGCCCGCGTCACGAGCTTTCCTTTTTGGAATATGAGCCGGTCCGCAGCGGCGATGAAGCGGCGGACCTGCACGAAAACCTCCGGCGCATCAACGTCGCCTTCGAGGGGTTCATCCGCCGGCATCCCGAGGAGTATCTCTGGACGTACCGCCGGTGGAAGCACGGGCCGCAGAAGGATGTCCTGGTCTTGAACGACGGCAAGGCCGGTCACTTGAAGCAATCCCAGGCCCTGTGCGCGATGCTGCGGGAGGCGGGGTTTGATGTGCGGGTCCGCGTCGTCGACGTCGTCTTTAAGAGCAATCGGGGACGCAGGTCCCTGGTCGTAGCCGGCCGCCTCTTCGGGCCGCGCCTCCTCTCGCGGCTGTTGCCGTCGGCCCTGACGCCGGAGGCCTTTAAACAGCTCTCGGCCGCCTTCTGCGACGCGGTCGTCTCCGCCGGTTCGTCGTTGGCAGCGGTGAACCTCGCGTGCGCGCACGAGAACCAGGCGCGTTCCATCGCGATCATGCGGCCCGGGGTCTTTTCCAGCCGGCAGTTCGACCTTGTCCTCATGCCGGAGCACGACCGCCCCCGGCCGCGAAAGAACGTGCTGGCGACGATCGGCGCGCTCAGCCACGTCACGCGCGAGGACCTGGAGTCGGATTTTCACAAGCTCGCCGCTGCGTATCCTGCCTTAAAAGAGGAGACGCGGCGGGTCCCCCGCATCGGCCTGTTGCTCGGCGGCGACTCGAAGAACTATGTCCTGGCGTCGCCGCTCGCCGGCTTCGTGTGCGATCAGATAAAGAAGGCGCTTGACGGCATGGACGCCGAGATCGTCATCACGACCTCCCGGCGCACGTCACCGGCCGTGACAGGCGTCGTCAAAGAATATTTCGGGCAGGACCCGCGCTGTCGCCTGCTCGTGGATGCGTCGGAGCACAACCCCGAGGGCGCGGTGGGCGGTATCTTTTTTTGGAGCGACGTCCTGGTCGTGAGCGGTGACAGCATATCGATGGTCTCCGAGGCGTGCGCCAGCGGCAAGCCGGTGGTCGTCTTCGAGCCGCACATAAAGAACGCGCACAACAAGGTCCAGCGCTTCCTGGACCTCCTCGCCGGCAAACAATACATCGACCGGGTGAAGCCCAGCGGCCTCCTGCCGGCCCTGGAGAAGGTTTTGAGCGGCCATTGCGAGCGGCCCGTACTCGACCCGCGGCCGCGCATCATCGAGACGCTGAAGAGGCTCTTTTGACCACGATGAAGATATTGCAGATCCTGCCTCAATTGAACGTCGGCGGCGTGGAGACCGGGACGGTGGACTTCGCCCGTTACCTGAAGCAGCGGGGGCTGGTCTCTCTTGTCGTCTCGTCGGGAGGCAGCCTCGTGGCCGAGCTCGAGGCCGAGGGGGTCCCGCATCACAAGCTTCCCGTCGCCTCCAAGGCCTTCTGGGTGATGCTGCGGGCATCGCGCCGCCTGCGCGCGCTCATCGTGCGCGAGCAGGTGGATATCGTCCATGCCCGCTCGCGCGTGCCGGCCTGGGTGGCCTTCATGGCGACGCGCGGCACGGACGCGGTCTTCATCACCACGGCCCACGGCCACTACAGCCGCCATCTCTTTAGTCCGATGATGGGCTGGGGGAAGTTTACGATCGTGCCCAGCGCCGTGATCGGCCGGTACATGATGACGCAGTTCAAGGTGCCCCGGGAGAACATCCGGCTGATCCCGCGCAGCGTGGACTTGGCGCGGTATCGCTTCCGCGGCGCGCCGCCTGAAAAAAAGAAGACAGCGCCCCTGCTGGGCGTGATCGGCCGCCTCTCGCCGGTGAAAGGCCATCTGTGTTTTCTAAAGGCGCTCGCGTTGGTCCGGCGGTCCTGCCCGGGAGTCCGCGCCTGGATCGTCGGCGGGGTCTCGCCGGGAAAAGAAGGCTACAAGGAGGAGCTTGAGGTATGGTGCCGGCGCCTGGGCCTGGGCGCGGCGGTGACCTTTTGCGGCAACCGTAAGGATGTCCCCGATGTCCTCGCCCAGCTGGACTGTCTCGTCATGCCGTCCGTGGTCGAGGAGTCCTTCGGCCGGGTGATCATCGAGGCGCAGGCCGTCGGCGTGCCGGTGGTGGCCTCGCGCATCGGCGGGATCAACGAGGTCGTCGCCGACGGCGCCGACGGCCTGCTCGTGGACCCGCGCGACCACGAAGGGCTGGCCCAGGCCATGCTCAGGGTCCTGCAGGACGCCTCCTTCGCGAAGCAGCTCGTCGAGAAAGGCCGGCGCAAGGTCGAGGCGCATTATTGCCTGGAGCGCATGGGCGCCTCGACGCTCGCGGTCTATGAGGAGGCCCTGGTCCGGCCGCGCCTGCTCGTCATCAAGATCGGCGCCCTCGGCGACGCGGTCCTCGCGGTCCCGTCGCTCAAGGCGATCAAGAAAAGATTTCCGTCGGCGCACGTCACGTGCCTCGTCGGCCGCGAGGCGGAGGTGGTCTTGCGGCGCTGTCCCTTTGTCGACGGGCTGATCGTCTGCGACTTCAAGGAGAAGCACCGGGGGGTGCGGGGGCTGCTGCGCCTGGGGCGGCTCTTGTTGCGCCGCCGCTTTGACAGCGTCATCGATCTTCAAAACAATAAAAAAAGCCACCTCTTGGGGTACCTCTCTTTCGCGGCCAAGCGCTACGGCTACGACAACGGCAAGTGGGGCTTTTTTCTTAACAGAAAGGCCGTCGACAGCCGTGTTCCCATGGACCCCGTGCGCCATCAGTTCCAGGTCCTGAAGATGCTCGGCATCGCGCCCGACGGCGAGGAGCTGGAGCTGTGGCCGTCGGCAGAGGACCGCGCCCACGCGCAACGGTTCCTTGAGGAGGGCGGCTGGAACAGGCAGCCGCTCGTGGGCTTGAACATCGGCGCCAGCCCCCGTTGGCGCACCAAGCGCTGGCCCGTCGAGCACTTTGCCGAGCTGTGCGGCCGGCTGGAAGAGCGGGGCTGCGCCGTGGTCCTGACGGGCGACCGCGCGGACGCCGGCCGCGCCCAGAAGATCCTCAAAAGGACGGCGGTCCGGCCGTTGTGCGCCGTGGCCCGGACGAGCTTCCTCGAGTTGGCGGCGCTGATGGAGTCCATGAGCGTCTTCGTGACCGGCGATTCCGCGCCTTTGCATGCGGCCGCGGCCATGAAGACGCCCTTCGTCGCGCTCTTCGGCCCGACCGATCCTCGGCGCCACGTGCCCGAGGGCGGCGCGGGCATCGTCCTGCAGAAGGGCTGCGCGCCGTGCTACAAGGACACGTGTCCGAAGCGACGCAATATTTGCATGACGACGATCAAGCCGGCGGACGTCCTCGCCGCCGTCGACGAGCTGCTGCACGCAAGAATCGTAAATAAATAGTGTCGTTTCTGCGTAACTTGTTATTTTTAAATAAGTTATAATTAAATTCTTGGATAACGTTTTTACTGACATAAATTTTAATGCTATTGTTGACACAACAAATCAGATATGATGGCTTAATTTATTCATAACTAACTTGTATCATTTGAGTTATGCAGAAACGACACTAATTTTTTATGACGATATTGTTGCTGGCGAACCATCTTAATACCGGCGGGATCACGGCGTACCTGTATGGGTTATGCCGGTGCCTGCACGGCCGCGACGGCATCCGCATGGTCGTGGCCTCGCGCGGCGGGAACCGCGAAAAGGACTTTAGCATGCTGGGCGTCACGTGCCTGCGCGTGCCGTTGACGACCAAGTGCGAGGTGAGCCCGAAGGTCCTTTGGTCGTATTGGAGGCTTGGGCCGATGGTCAAGGTCCTGAAGGTCGACGTGATCCACGCCAACACGCGCGTGACGCAGGTCTTGGCGGCGCTCTTGTCGCGGCGGTGCGGTGTTCCCTACATGTCGACGTGTCACGGCTACTTCAAGGTGCGCCTGCCGCGCCGGTTGGTGCCGTGCTGGGGCCGTAAGGTCATCGCCATCAGCGAACCGGTGCGCCGCCACCTGGTCGAGGATTTCAAGGTGCCGCCCGAGCGGGTCGTCCTGATCCGCCACGGCATCGACCTGAAGCGCTTCTTTGCGCGCACGCCGCAGGAAAAGGCGGCGCTGCGCCGTTTTTGGAGCATCCCGGAGGACGCGAAGGTCGTCGGCCACATCGGACGCCTCTCCGTCGTGAAGGGCCAGATCTATTTTCTCGAGGCTGCCCGTACGCTCCTGGACCGGCGCGGCGATTGTCTCTTCCTCTTGATAGGAGAGGGTCCGGAGAAGGCCGCGCTGCGGGCCGCCGTGGAGCGCTGGGGGCTGGAGCCGCGCGTCCGTCTCGCGGCCTCGACCAAGGATCTGTCGCTGGCCCTGAGCCTCATGGACGTCTTTGTCATGCCGTCGCTCGAGGAGGGGCTCGGGCTTTCGGTCCTCGAGGCCCAGGCGCAGGGTGTGCCGGTGGTGGCCAGCCGCGTCGGCGGGCTGCGCGACATCGTCGAGGACGGCGTCACGGGCCGGCTCGTGGCGCCGCGGGACGCCGCAGGGCTGGCCGATGCGATCGAAGGGCTTCTGGATGATGCCGCCGCGGCGAAAAAAATGCGCGAGGAGGCTCAGCGCCGGATACACGCCTCTTTCTCCGCGGAAGAGATGGCCGAGGCGACGCGCGTCTTGTACGCGTCTTTATCGCGCCTGCGCAGGATGCCCCGGGCTTACCCGGGAAGTCTTCCTGAGATGAAGGAGAGGGGCACGTGAGCGCGGCGGGGGTACGGGCTATCCAAGAGAAGGTCCTGATCGTCGAGGTCAACTGGCTCGGCGATATCCTTTTTTCGACGCCGGCGGTGCGCGCCATCCGGCGCGACCACCCGCGGGCATACCTGGCCGCCCTGGTCGTGCCGCGCGGCAAGCAGGTCCTCGCCGGCAATCCCTACATCGACGAGATCATCGTCCTCGACGAGGAGAAGCGGTACCGCGGGTGGCGCGGCAAGGCGCGCCTCGTCCGGGACTTGAGGGCCCGCAAGTTTTCGCTGGCCTACATCTTCAGGCCTTCGGTCACGCGCACGCTGGTCCTTTGTCTGGCGGGGGTGAGGCGCCGCATCGGTTTTAACAAGAAGGCGCCCTTCCTTTTGACCGAGGCCGTGCCCATGCCCCGAGATCCGACGATGCACCGCGCCGACACGTATTATTATCTCGTCACGCGCCGTCGGATCCCCGCCTCGGAGCGGTACTGTGATTTTTACGTGGCCCCGTCGGACCGCGAGGTCGTCGACGACCTCCTGCGGCAGCGGGGCTGCGGCAGGGGGCGGCCGTTCGCGGTGCTGCACGTCGGCGGGAACTGGGAGCTCAAGCGCTGGCCCCAAGAGGCCTTCGTGGGCCTCGTCAACGCCCTGAAGGAGATCTACGACGTCGACGTCATCATCTCGGGCTCGGTCCTTGACGAACCGCTCGCGCGCGGGATCGCGGACGCATCACGCCTGAAGCCGGTGATCGCCTGCGGCCAGACGACCCTGCGGCAGCTGGGGGCGCTCTTTGAAAGGGCCGCCTTTGTCGTCTCGGCCGACTCGGGGCCGCTGCACATCGCCGCGGCCGTCAAGGCCCGGACCATCGGGCTCTTCGGCCCGACAGAGCCGCGCGTGACCGGCCCCCTGGGTTTGAGCCATCGCGCGGTCCTGAAGCGGCCGGGCCTCCCGTGCACCGTGCCGTGCTACAACCTGTCGTGCGCCGATAACGTGTGCATGAAGGCCATCACCGTCGAGCAGGTCCTGAACGAAGCGGAGAAATACGGATGGCTGCAACGCCCCAAGGCGTAAAAAAGATCCTCTACATCACGATGAGCAACCTCGGCGACGTGCTGATGGCGCTGCCGGCCTTTGATCTCCTGCGGCGCACCTTCCGCGACGCGCGCATCACGGTCGTGGCGGGACCGCGCACCAAGGTCCTCTTCGAGACGCACGCGGACGTCGACCGTTTGATCGTCTACGACAAGCAGGCCCCGGCGGCCGCGAAGAGGGAGCTGTTCCGCGAACTTCAGGCTGAAGGTTTTGACGTCGTCATCGACCTCAAGAACTCCTTCTTCCGCTGGGGGCTGCGGGCCCGCGCCAAGAACCCGGCGTGGGTACGCATGCCCTCCTGGATCGAGCACTCGCGCCACGAGCATCTCTACAAGACCGTCGTCGCCATCGGGGGGCGCGGCGTGTCCAAAGAGGAGTTCTTCGCCCTGGACGCCCGGCGCAACCCCTCGTTCATCCGGCCCGAAGATCACGGTTATGTCGGGGACCTGCTGGCCCGCAGGGGCATCGCCAAGGGGCAGGCCTTTGCGCTGGTCGCCCCCGGCGCGCGCAGCGACCTCAAGAAGTGGCACATCAGCGGTTACGCGCAGGTGATCCGCGAGCTGCCGGCCGAGACCGGAGGGCCCGTCGTCGTCATCGGCGACCGCGGCGACCGGACGGTGATCGAAGAGGTGGTGCGGGAGGCCGGCGACCGCATCGTGGCGTTGATCGACCAGACGGACTTCAGCCAATTGGCGGCGCTGGTCCTGCGCGCCCGGTTCGTCATCTGCAACGACAGCGGGGTCCTGCACCTGGCGAGCTATCTCGGCGTGCCGGTCATCGGCATCTACGGCCCGTCGAACGAGCGCCGTTACGGCCCCTGGTCGGCGCAAAGCCTCGTCGTGCGCAAGCACGTGATGTGCGCGCCCTGCGAGAAGGCGCACTGCGCCCGGGGCCGCGTCTGCATCGAGACGGTCAAGCCCACTGATGTGCTGTTGGCCGTGCGGACGCTGATGGAAGGGCAGGCCGATCGCGTCCGGCGGACCCACTACAAGCGGATCCTCGTGGCGCGCACGGACCGGATCGGCGACGTGCTCCTCTCCACGCCGGCCTTGAAGGCGCTGCGCATGCGCTATCCGACGAGCTACATCGCGATGATGGTCTCGCCCTACACCCGCCAGATCGTGGAGGGTAACCCCTATCTCGACGAGGTGATCGTCATGGACAAGCGCGGCCGCCACCGGGGGATGCGCAAGACGTGGCGCCTGGCCCGCGACCTGCGGCGAAGGGGCTTCGACGTCGCGGTCGTCCTGCACCCGACGGTGCGCGTGCACCTGCTGTGTTTCCTTGCCGGTATCCGGGAGCGCATCGGTTATGACAGGAAGGCCCCGTACTTTTTGACGCGCACCGTCCCGCATAAAAAACATGAAGGCAGAAAACACGAATTGGAGTATAATTTTGATTTGTTGGGGCTCCTGGGCATCACGAAGGTCGAGCGTGAGCTCACCATGCCCATAAGTCCCGCGGCTGAACGGGAGGTGGAGGGGCGCCTGAAGGAGGCGGGCGTCGGCGCGCACAGGGCGTTGGTCGCCATCAGCCCCGCGGCGAGCGATCTATCAAGGCGCTGGCCCACCGAGAAGTTCGCCGCGCTCATCGACCGGCTGGGCCAGCTGCCGGGCGTGCGGGTCGCCGTCGTCGCGCAGGCCGCGCACCGCGCCGTGACGCAGGAGCTCTTGGCGATGACGCGCGTCTCGGTCATCGACTTCACCGGCGCCTTTGACCTGAGCCAGTTGGCCAGTCTCTTCAAGCGCTGCCGCCTCGTCGTCTCCAACGACTCGGGGCCCGTGCACCTGGCCGTCGCGGTCCGGACGCCCGTGATCGCCATCTTCGGCCGCAACCAGCCGGGCCTGAGCCCGGAGCGCTGGGGGCCGCTGGGGCCGCGCGACGTCGTCGTCCACAAGAAGACGGACTGCGACCCGTGTCTGGCCCATGCGTGCACGCGGGGTTTCCAGTGCCTGGAGGCGGTCAGCGTCGACGAGGTCTTCAAACACGCGCACAGGATCCTTGACGCATCAGCACCTTAACCGGAGCCGCGTAAGCGGCCACGCCCAATCCTGGGCATAAAAAAGAGGAGGACGTATGAGAATGAGGGAGGGCAAGATCAGTAACGTGGTGGCCTTGGCCGTGACGCTGTTGGCGGTGGTGACGGCCGTGTCCTTCAGCCTTTCCACGGTGGCGTATTATCGCGAGGTCGTGGCGCTGCGGCAGGCCAACGCGCAGCATCTGGTGACGATCCAGCGCTACAAGAGCACGCTGGAGAACATCCAGAAGCAGCTCGCGGGCGTCGGCGTCAGGGCCGGCGAGTAGGGCGCAGGCCCGGCCGTCTGCGAGGATGGCATCGCGGCGAGCCGCGTGAGGCTCGCCTGCATGGATGGTCTCTCGTCCGCCGGGCCGGAGTCTGTGTCCGTCCGGTCTGCGTCTGCGGCCCACCGCGCAAGAGGAGTATTCTCTGTTGACGGTGGGTGGGTCCGTTGATATAATGGTGCCCCGCGGGTGGAACCGCGGTTTCTTTCTGGTTGCCTTCAGAAGAGCCGAAAATGCTTGATTTTACCAAGGTTAAAACATATTCGATCCGCCGCAGGCGCAGCAAGGTGGATACCTCTCTCTTTGCCAAGCCTCTGAAGCCGAGGGGTTCGGCGCAGGCGTTCCTTCGATCGCTTCCCAACATCCTAAAGGCTAAAGAGTTAAGAGAGGTCGCGCAGGCCGTCGTCAGGGCGCGTCAAAAGGGAAAACCGGTCATCCTGATGATGGGGGCGCACGTGATCAAGTGTGGGCTTTCACCGCTGGTGGTCGACCTCATCCGGCGCCGCCTCGTGACGGCCGTGGCGATGAACGGCGCGGGCGTGATCCACGATTTTGAGATCGCCTACTGGGGCGAGACGTCCGAGGACGTGGCGAGCGCCTTGAAAGACGGGAGCTTCGGCATGGTCCGCGAGACCGCCGCCTTTGTCAACGCGGCGGCGAAGGAGGCCGCGGCCCGGCACCAGGGCTTGGGCGCGGCGCTGGGGGCTGCCGTCGCCAGGGAGGGCCTGCGCCATAAAGATCTGAGCATCGCGTACGCGTGCTGGAAAAAGAACATCCCTCTTACCGTCCACGTGGCCATCGGCACGGACATCGTCCATCAGCACGCGGACTTCTCCGGCGCCGACACCGGCGCGGCCTCGGCGACGGACTTCCGCGTCCTGATCCGGGAGGTGGCGCGCTTGAACGGCGGCGGCGTGGTCCTGAACTTCGGTTCGGCCGTGGTGCTGCCGGAGGTCTTCCTGAAGGCGTTGAGCGTGGCGCGCAACCTGACGAAGAAGGTCGTGGATTTCACGACGGCCAACTTCGACATGAACGTCCACTACCGGCCCTTGCAGAACATCGTGACGCGCCCGGTGCTGGGCTCGGGGCGCGGGTACTACATCGTGGGGCACCACGAGATCATGCTGCCGTTGTTGGTGCAGGCGATCCTGGAAAAAGGGGGGTCAAGGCGATGACCGCGAAGGGCGTGAAGAAGATCTTGGCCCGGTTTGCGAAGGCCCGCGTGCTGGTGGTGGGCGACCTCGTCCTCGACGAGTTCGGCTGGGGCAACGCCGAGCGCATCTCGCCCGAGGCGCCGG
>CAZDLS010000014.1:0-4369 GCA_964506425.1 uncultured Planctomycetia bacterium
CCTGCCCGGCGCCCTGAGCGAGGCAAACCTCCTCGCCCTGGGCCGGCGCGCCACCCTCTACCCTCAAGACCACGCCGAGACGCTGGACTCGTTCCTCGACCTGGGGATCCGGGCCGACGCCGATGAAAACGGCGTCCTGGAGGTCCGCGCGTCCGTGCGCCAGCGCAGCGTGGACGCGTTCTACGCGTCATCGACGTGGCGCAACGAAAACCACATCGTCACGAGCGGGTTCACCCCGAAGTACACCCTGAAGAGGGAGATCGGCACGCGCCCCAACACCCTCATCCTCGGCTGCGACGTGTACCACGCCCAGGACAGGATCCTGGACGGCGCCTTCACCGGACCCAATGACGGCCTAAAGATCACCAAGACCTCGTGGGGCATCTATGCCCTTGACCAGCTCGGCCTGACGGACAGGCTGTCGCTGAAGGCGGGCGCGCGGCGCGAGACCGCCTATTACCACTTCCGTCAATACGCCCAGGTCGACAACAAGGCCAAGCGCGACCTCGTGGACGAGGTCTTTCAGGCCGGGCTCGTCTATGCGTTCCGGCCCGAGTCCAGCGTCTACTGCGACTTTGCGCAAAGCTTCCGCCACCCCCTTATCGACGAGTTCTTCACGTCCAACACATGGGGCTTCGGCGGGCTCAACACGACCCTGAGCACCCAACGGGGCCGCAATATCGAGACGGGGCTGCGCCACGCCTTTAGCGACACGCTCTCGGGCCAGATCAACTACTTCCAGCACGATATCAAGAACGAGATCTACTTCGACCCGCTGACCTTTCAGAACACGAACTACGACAAGACGCGCCACCAGGGCGGGGTCTGCGAGGTGCGCTGGCGTGCCACGCAGCGCCTCACGCTCCGGGCCGATTACACCTACACGCACGCCTGTTTCGGTGAAGGGATCTACGAAGACAAGACGCTTCCGGCGGTGGCGGCCCACAAGGCCACGCTGCGCATCGACTGGCAGGCGACCGAGGCGTTGTACCTCGACCTGCTGTTGCGCTACGTCGGCGAGATGTATCTGATCAGCGACCTGAACAATGATTACGCGCGCATGAACGACACCGTGACGGTCGATATCAAGGCCCGCTATCTGTGGAAGGACATCGAGTTCTTCTGCGGCATCAACAACGTCTTCGATACGCAGTACTCGGAATACGGCATCGTCTCGACCTTCGCGGCCACCCGGAACTTCTACCCGGCACCGGGCCGCAATGTCATCGCAGGCTGCCGCCTTAGATTCTGAGGAAGACGGGCGGGCGCGGCGGGACGCAATCTGGTATAATACTCTCATGCCCTCACGCACCCCGTTCATCTTCTTTCTAAGCTGGTCCGTCGTCCTGCACGCCGGCCTGTTGGGCCTTGTGCCGCGGCCCGTGGTGAAGGCCGCACAACCGCAGCGCACGATCGAGGTCGCCTACGAGGGCCGCGTCGCCGTCCTCGAGGACCTGGTGCCGCCGCAGGACGTCGTGCCGGCAGCGCCCCGGGACAACCCCTTGGAAGCGAACGCCCGCGCCTTGACGGACTTCATCAAAAAAGATATCCTCAAGATCGTCGACAAGAAACAAACCGAGAGCCCCTTTGCCGAAAAGGAAAAGACCAAGAAGTCCGTCTCCATGCCCTCGATACCGGGGGAGATGCTCCAGACCCCCGAGTACCGAAGCTACTACTCGCTCGTGCGCGAGAAGATCCGCAAGTACGCCTACTTCTACTACCGCAAGCTGGAGGAGGGAGAGATCTACCTAGCGTTCAGCCTGACTCCGGAGGGCCGCCTCGTGGGCCTGGTCATCGACGATAGCCGCTCCACGCCCAGCGACTACCTCAAGGACATCGCGCGCAAGAGCGTCGAAGAGGCGGCGCCCTACCCGCCCTTCCCCCGGAAGCTCCAGAGCCACCCCGAGCTCGCCTTCAACGTCATCATCGACTTCGAACTGAAGTGAGGCCGGGAACGGGCTTCCCACCCTCGTCAGACGAAATTTTTCGCCGTCTGCAGGGGATGCAAGGTCCGCGCCCGAACAACCGCACCCGTATGATTTGTTCGCGTATTGACTTGGGGGCAGGGGGGTGCTATACTGACCGCCTTGACACCACTAAACTCGTAAGGGGTGAATACACATATGCCGGAAGTCGAGGTCAGAAAAGACGAATCTTTTGAATCTGCCTTGCGGCGCTTTAAGAGGAAGATCGAGCGCGAAGGGATCCTGAGAGAGGTCAAGGAGCGCAAGCACTACGAGAAGCCGAGCGAAAAGAAGAGAAAGCGGTCGCGTCGCAAGTTTTGACCCATGTTCGCGCTCTCAACCGCCTGGAACGCTGAACGCTGGCTTGACGCCGCGCCCCTTGTCGCCGAGATCGCCGAGCTGGGATTCCGGCAGATGGAACTCAACTTTTCCCTGCCCGAAGCGCTCGTGCGGGACATCGGCCGACAGGCGCAGTCCCGCAACATCGCGATAACGAGCCTCCACAACTACTGCCCCTTCCCCGAAACGTTCAAGAAGGAAATCGCCCTGCCGGATTGCTACTCCCTGGCCGCCGCCGACGAGGGAGAGCGGCGCCAGGCGGTCTTCTACACCAAGCGCACCATCGAGACCGCCCGCCAGCTCGGCGCGCGCGCCGTGGTCCTGCACTGCGGACGCGTCGAGGTCCCCGACCAGACCCGCGCCCTCATACGCCTCTACCGAACCGGCGGCCCGGAGGCCGCCGAGGTCTTCCTCGATTTCATGACCGAAAGGATGAAAAAGGCGGGGCCGCATCTCGACCAGCTCTTCAAGAGCCTCGACGCGCTCCTCCTCTCAGCCGAAGAGAACCGCATCGTTTTAGGCATCGAGAACCGCTTTTATTACCGCGAGATCCCGAACCTGGACGAGTGCGGGCAGATCCTCGAACGGTACGAGAAGCACCCTCTCCTCGGCTACTGGCACGATGTCGGGCACGCCTTCATCTTCGAAAAGCTGGGCTTCGTGAAGCCCAACGCCTGGCTTGAGACCTGCGGCGAGCGGCTGTGCGGCCTGCACCTGCATAACATCAAAGACATGCAGGACCACCAATCCCCCTGCGAAGGCGACTTCGATATCCTGAGCCTCGAGCCCCACCTCAAGAAGGACGTCATCCGCGTCTTCGAACCCCACGCGCACGCCTCGGCCCAGAGCATCACGGCCTGCCGAAAAAAGATGGAAGAGGTCTTATCATGAACCGCCCCGCCGCCTTTGCCGGCACCTTTTATCCGCACCGGCCTGACGCCCTGCGTCAGATGATCAGCGCTTTCTTGGCGCCCGCGGCGGAAGGGGCGAACGCCCCGGACAGGACCCGCCGGGGCGACAAAACAGACGCCATCGCCTGCGTCGTGCCGCACGCGGGCTACGTCTATTCCGGGGCCGTGGCCGCGCAGACGCTGGTCCGCATCAACATCCCCGAGGTCTGCGTCATCATCTGCCCCAACCATACGGGCTGGGGCCCGGACGCCAGCATCATGGCCGAAGGCACCTGGAGCACCCCTCTGGGGGAGGTGCCGGTGCACGAAGAGCTGGCCCGCCGCCTCCTCAAAAAATCGACGCATCTGGAAGAAGACGACACCGCCCACGCCCAGGAGCACGCCATCGAGGTCCAGCTGCCCCTCCTGCAGACTTTGCGCAGCGGACCCTTCGCCATCGTGCCCATCGTGCTTGCATCGGTCGCCGATTTAGTGTATAAAGATATTGCCTCGGCCGTCGCCTTCGCTGTGCGTCAGAGTAAGACGTCGGTGCTCGTGGTCGCCAGCACCGACCTGACCCACTACGAACCGCAACCGCAGGCGAACAAGAAGGACGAGATCGCGATACGGGCCATGCTCGCGCGCGACAACGACGGTTTGGTGCATGCCGTCCGGGAGAACGCCATCTCGATGTGCGGGGTCCTGCCGGCGGCCACCGTCGTGTGCGCCGCCAACATACTCGGCGCGACGTCCAGCCGCCTCATCGCCTATCAGACGAGCGGCGACGTCACCGGGGACCACAGCGCCGTCGTCGGCTACGCGGGCCTGACGATCAGCTAAATTGTCCAGCCGGACGCAGACCCTCACCCGGCAGACAATACGGTAGAGGGTCCTCATCCGGCAAGCACGGAGACGTGATGGATCAGGAAAATCCGCATAAGAAGGTCGACGAGACCTGGAAAGAACATGCCAAGAATAAGGACGCGGTCCGGGACGCTGGGCCGGATGCCCCCGAAGACATCATCCCGCACGAGCCGACGCTCGCCTTCTTTCTGACATCGCTGGGGATGCAGGCCTATGTGGCCCTCGGCCTCGTGGCCAACCCCGCGACGAACAAAACAGAGAAGAACCTCGAGCAGGCCAAGTACATCATCGACACGCTCGGGATGCTGGAAG
>CAZDLS010000014.1:4469-20002 GCA_964506425.1 uncultured Planctomycetia bacterium
GAGAAGAACCTCGAGCAGGCCAAGTACATCATCGACACGCTCGGGATGCTGGAAGAAAAGACCCAGGGCAACCGCGACAAGGACGAGACCGAGATCCTCGAGCACCTCCTCCACGACCTGCGCCTCGCGTTCGTGCGCGAAAGCACGCCGGGGGCGACGGCGCCATGATCCCCAAAGACCTTCTCGATATCCTGGCGTGTCCGGTCTGCAAGAAGCCGGTACATGTCCAGGAAGACGGTCTCATCTGCAGATCCTGCGGGAAGGCGTATCCGGTGAAGGACGGCATCCCGGTCCTGCTCATCGATGAGGCCCTCGAGGCGCCGGGACAACCATAGAGTATAAAGGAGAGCCATGAAAAAGATCCTTGTCGTCCACGGCCCTAATCTGGACCTGTTAGGCAAGCGGGAGCCCCGGATCTACGGCCGCACCACGCTTAACGAGATCGACAAAGCTCTCAAGGCGCTCGCGCGCAAGGGCGGGATCGCCCTGACGATCGTCCAGTCCAACCACGAGGGCGAGATCGTCGACTTGATCGGCGATGCCCGCGGCACGTTCGACGCCATCGTCATCAACCCTGCCGCGTACACCCACACGAGCGTGGCCATCCGCGACGCCATCGCGGCATCGGGCGTTGCGACCATCGAGGTGCACCTCTCCAATATTTACGCCCGCGAGGAGTTCCGTCAGACCTCGCTCATCGCGCCGGTCTGCGTGGGACAGATCTCCGGGTTCGGGGCCGACAGCTACCTCCTGGGGCTTCAGGCGGCCCGTCTCCTCAAGGACAAACCGCGCAAAAAGTCGTGACCGTCCGCGAGCGCTTCGCACAAGGACACGCCCTCCTAAAAGACCTGCGGTGCGACGGTCTCCTGCTCAACGACCGCGCCAATATCGCCTACATGGCGGGTTTCGACGCGCCGGAGGCGCTCCTCATCCTCACCCGGCAAGGCATGACCCTGATCACCGACTTCCGCTATGCCGCTGACTTTAGGCGCCGGGCCAGATCTCCTCTCAAGGTCATCGAATACAAGAACGGTCTCTTTGAAAGCGCCGCCCGGCACCTGCGCCGGACGGGACGCCGGTGCATCGGCTTTGAGTCCCGGCACCTCGTCTTTGAGGCCTGCGATATACTGCACCGGCGCTGCGGCCGGCGCGTGCGCTTCGTGCCGCTGAAAGAGACCCTGGAGCCGCTGCGTGAGATCAAGACCGCCGGCGAGGTACGGCTGATAAAGAGGGCCCTGCGGATCAACCTCAGGGCCTTTCGCTTTGCCAAAGAGAGGCTCAGGCCCGGGGTCACGGAACGGGCCCTGGCAGCGGACCTCGAGCGCTTTATCCGGCGCGCCGGGGCGCGGTCCAGCGCCTTCGATATCATCGTGGCCTCAGGACCCAACAGCTCCTATCCCCACGCCGGCGTCACGGACCGCAGGATCCGATCCGGGGAACCGGTCATCGTCGACATGGGCGTTGACCTGGAGGGGTACAAATGCGACTTGACACGCACCTTCTTTTTGGGTAAAATACCCCCCATTGTGCGTCAGGTGAGCGGTATCGTAGCCGAGGCACAAAAGATCGCCATCCAGACAATCAAACCCGGTGTCCCGCTTAAGGTTGTGGACGCCGCCGCACGCCGTTTCATCGCTAATAAAGGATACGCGGCACGTTTCGGACACGCGCTCGGACACGGGGTCGGCCTGGAGGTCCACGAAGGGCCGGCGATCAACAAGAAGAACGATCGCCGTGCCCGGCCCGGCATGGTCTTCACGGTGGAGCCGGGGATCTATCTCAGCGGCCGATTCGGGATCAGGATGGAAGAGATGGTCCTGGTGACCAAGCGGGGGGTGGAGGTACTCAGTGGGAACGCTTAGCATCAACCAGATCAAGGTAGGCCTGACCATAGACCTCGACGGCGCAGCCTACGTCGTGGTGGGCGTCGACCACGTCAAGCCCGGAAAAGGCTCCGCCTTCGCCCGGACCAAGCTCAAGAGCCTCAAGACACAACTCGTCATCGACCGGACCTTCAAGTCGGACGACCGGATCAACGACGCCTACATCGAGACGCGCAGCCTGCAGTACTCCTACCACTCCGGCGACTTCTACCACTTTCTCGACACCCAGACATACGAAGACGTCACGATCGAGGCCGACAAGCTGCACGACAGCGCCGCGTTCCTCATCGACGACCTCGTGGTGGACGCCCAGTACTACAACAAAGAGCTCATCACGGTCAACCTGCCGAACTTCGTCGTCTATACCGTCACACACACCGAGCCCGGCATCAAGGGAGACACCGCCAAGAGCGGCACCAAACCCGCCACCCTGAACGCCGGCGCCGTCATCCAGGTCCCCCTCTTCGTGGACGTGGGCACGCGCGTCAAGATCGATACGCGCACGGGCACCTATATCGAACGGGTCTAACCCTGCGAGGCCCGCCATGAACCTCACAGAGATCACAGAAATCATCACTCTCAGGAACGAGAACAACCTCACGGAGATCGAGGTGGAAAAAGAGGGCCTGCAGCTGCGCCTGAAAAAGGGCGCCGGCGGCGAGATCGTCATGGAAGACCTGCGGCCCCCGGTCCCCGTCGGAACGGCGCCTCAACCGGCGCCCGCGGCGCCGGCCGAGGCGCTGCCGGCAGCCAACAGCGGCAAGAAGACCGTCGAGATCAAGGCGCCGATGGTCGGCACCTTTTACCGCTCGCCGTCTCCTGAATCCCCGCCCTTTATCGAGATCAACCAGCATATCGAGGTCGGCCAAGTCGTCTGCATCCTGGAGGCCATGAAGCTCATGAACGAGATCAAGGCCGACATCAAGGGCAAAGTGGTCGATATCCTCGTGGACAACGCCGAGCCCGTCGAATTCGGCCAGCCGCTCTTCCTGATCGAACCGGCTTGATGAGCCGCCATGTTCTCTAAAATCCTGATCGCCAATCGCGGAGAGATCGCCCTCCGGATCATCCGGGCCTGCAAGGAGCTGGGCATCCGGACGGTCGCCGTCTATTCGCAGGCCGACCGTGAATCGCTGCACGTACGCCTGGCGGACGAAGCCGTCTGCATCGGCCCGGCCTCCCCGGCCTCGAGCTACCTCAACATCCCGGCCGTCATCAGCGCCGCCGAGATCACGGACGTGGACGCCCTCCATCCCGGCTACGGCTTTCTGGCGGAGAACGCCCACTTTGCCGAGATCTGCTCGTCCTGCCAGATCACGTTCATCGGCCCCACCCCGCAGAACATCCGCCTCCTGGGCGACAAGATGGCCGCCAAGGAGACCATGCGCAAGGCGGGTCTGCCGATCACGCCGGGCAGCACCGCCATCATCAAGACGAAAGAGGAAGCCCTGCGCGTGGCCCGGCGCATCAAGTACCCGGTCATCATCAAGGCGACGGCCGGCGGCGGCGGACGCGGCATGCGCATCTGCCATAACGACGTGCGCCTCGTGGGCGCGCTCTTGACCGCGCAGGCCGAGGCCGAGAAGGCCTTCGGCGTCCCCGACGTCTATATCGAGAAGTATATCGAGGAGCCGCGCCACATCGAGTTCCAGATCGCGGCCGACCACCACGGCAATGTCATCCACCTGTGCGAGAGGGACTGCAGCATCCAGCGCCGCCACCAAAAATTACTGGAAGAGGCCCCGTCCCCGGCGCTGGACAACAAACTGCGCAAGAAGATGGGGGACCTCGTCATCAAGGGCGTCAAGGCCGCCGGCTACCGCAGCGTGGGCACCATCGAGTTCTTGCTCGACAAGAACAAGAACTACTACTTCATGGAGATGAACACGCGCATCCAGGTCGAGCACCCCGTCACGGAGATGGTCACGGGCATAGACCTCATCAAGCTGCAGATCCGCATCGCCGCGGGCGAAAAGATGAGGATCCCCCAGGACAGCGTCAAGATCAACGGCGCGGCCATCGAGTGCCGCATCAACGCGGAGGACTGGCAGAACAACTTTTTGCCCAGTCCCGGCAAGATCGAACAGCTGAACCTGCCCGGAGGACCCAACGTCCGCGTGGACAGCCACGTCTACCAGGGATACACGATCAGCCCCTACTACGACTCGCTGATCGCCAAGGTCATCACGCACCAGCCGACGCGTGCCGAGGCCATCAAGACGATGCAACGGGCCCTGGACGAGTTCCTCGTCGGACCGATCAAGACGACGATCCCGTTCCACCGGATCCTCTTGGACAACCCGGCCTTCCGCAAGGGAGATATCTCGACGCACTTTTTGGACCACTTCCTCAAGACGCACGCCGAGGGAGAACATAAATAAGGAGCCGGGCTATGATATCACAAGAGAAAGACGACCTCGGGCAGGTCAAGATCCATAACAACGTCATGGCGTCCATCGCCTTTTTGGCGGCCAACGAGGTGGAGGGGGTGGCGCGGGTATGCGACGATGCGCGCTCGCAGGCCCTGCGGTGGATGGGCAAGAAGACCCTGACCGGCGCCATCGACGTGCGCCAGGAAGAGAGCGACAGCGTCAACATCAGTATTCCTTTGATCGTCAAATACGGTTATAATATCCCTGACATGGCGGCCAAGGTCCAGGAGCGCGTCCGCGCGGCGGTAGAGGAGGCCACGGACGTCACGCTCAAGGACATCATCATCAAGATCAAGGGCGTCGAAAAGTAGTCCGTATCCGAAAGAAGAGAAGGGGGACCCCCATGCGTACGATCTTCAACATCCTTTTTTATACCCTCATCTGCGCGTTCCTGGGCGCCGTGGCCCTGGCCTTTGCCTTTCACCTCATCGAATTCGAACAGGTCTACGACGTGCTGGCCTTCCTGTATACCGACGGACAGAGCCGGCTCGTCACCGGCGCGGCGGGGATCCTCTTCGTCCTGCTGAGCCTGGCGACGGTCCAGACCATCACGGGGAAGATCCAGCGTGAAAAGACCATCGCCTTCGTCAATCCCAATGGCCAGGTCACGATCACCCTCTCGGCGGTCGAGGACCTCGTCAAGCGGCTCGCCTTTCAGCTGCGGGAGATCAAGGACGTCCGGGCCGACGTCAAGGCCACCAAAAAAGACATCGACATCCGCATGCGCGTGGTCTTGCGCGCCGAGACGTGCGTGCCCGACTTCACGGCCAAGCTGCAGGACCTGATCGCCAGCAAGATCCAAGAGGTCTTCGGGATCGACGAACCGATCACGGTACGCATCCACGTCGCGAAGATCGTGGCCAACGAAGAAAGGCCCAAAAAGAAAGAAGAACCGCGCAACGCGCCGAACCAGGAAGAGATCGGCGTCCCTTATCAGGGGATAAAGTTTTAAGAACACACGCAACGACGGACAAACGGGAGAGTCTCGCATGAAAATCGGCGTGTTAACAGGAGGGGGGGATTGTCCGGGGCTCAACGCCGTGATCCGCGCGATCGTCCGAAAGGCCGATCTGGGCGGGCACGCGGTCATCGGATACAAGGACGGCTGGAAGGGGGTCATCACCGGCGAAACGATACCGCTGAGCCGGGACGCCGTCTCCGGCATCCTGCACAGGGGCGGGACGATCCTCGGCACGAGCCGCACCAACCCGTATAAGATGGAAAAGGGTATCGATGGCGTCAAGGAAACCTTCAAGAAAGCCGGCCTCGACGCCCTGATCGCGGTCGGCGGAGAGGACACCCTGGGTGTCGCCAACAAGCTCTCGAAAGAGGGCCTGCCCGTCATCGGCGTGCCCAAGACGATCGACAACGACCTCTCGGCGACCGACTACACCTTCGGCTTCGACACCGCGGTCAATATCGCCATGGAGGCCATCGACCGGCTGCACACGACGGCCGAGAGCCACCACCGCGTCATCGTGGTGGAGGTCATGGGCCGCCACGCCGGATGGATCGCGGCGCACGCGGGGATCGCCGGCGGCGCGGACGTCGTCTTGATCCCCGAGGTGCCGGTGGACCTCGAGGAGGTCTGTGTCCTTTTGAAAAAGCGCCACGCCCGGGGCCGCACGTTCAGCATCGTCGTCGCGGCGGAGGGCGCCCAGGTCAAGAACCGGGACCTGACGAAGGACATCCCGATCGACCAGTTCGGCCACAAGATCCTGGGCGGCATCGGGGAGTACTTGACAAAAGAGATCGAGAAGCGCACCGGCTACGAGACGCGCGAGGTCGTGCTGGGACACCTCCAGCGCGGCGGCTCTCCGACGGCGTTCGACCGGGTCCTGGGCTCGCGCTTCGGCGTCAAGGCCGTGGAACTGGCCGAGAAGAAAAAGTTCGGACACATGGTCAGCCTCCGGGGGACGAAGATCGAGGCCGTCCCGCTGGAACAGGGCGTGACCCAACTCAAGACCCTCGACATGGAGCTCTATGAAACCGCCAAGGTCTTCTTCGGCTAAGACTAAAGACCGCATCCGCGACATCCTCAAGGAATCCATCACCGCCAAGGCGTATCTTCTCTACGACGACGCCTTGCTGGGGAAGGTCGAGCAGGCGGGACGCCAGATCATCGCGGCCATCAAAAAAGGCAACAAGGTCCTCGTCTGCGGCAACGGCGGCAGCGCGGCCGACAGCCAGCATATGGCCGCCGAGATGATAGGAAGATTTGAGCGCGAACGCCGGGGCCTGCCCGCCGTGGCGCTGACGACCGACACATCGTCCTTGACGGCGCTGGCCAATGACTACGACTTCGATATCGTCTTTGAGCGCCAGGTAGAGGCCCTCGGCCGGCGCGGGGACGTGCTCCTGGCCCTCTCGACGAGCGGCCGCTCGCCCAGCGTCCTCAAGGCCGTCCGGCGCGCCCGCAAGATGGGGATCCGGACCATCGGCCTCACGGGAAAAGACGGCGGGAGGTTGTCGCGTTCGGCGGACCTGTCTCTCGTCATGCCCGCTTCCAACACGGCGCGGATCCAGGAATGCCACATCTGCGTCCTGCACATCCTCTGCGATATCGTCGAGCGGGCCTTTTCACGGTGATGCACGCCAAGATCGTCCCCACGGCTGACCTCAAGAAAAAACTCAAGCGGTTGCGCGGTAAGACCGTTGTCTTCACCAACGGCTGTTTTGATATCCTGCACTACGGCCACGTCGCCTACCTCCAAGCCGCCAAGAAGAAGGGAGACATCCTGGTCGTCGGGCTCAACACCGACGCGTCGGTCCGGCGCCTCAAGGGCCCCCGGCGCCCCGTGACCCCTCAGAGAGAGCGCGCGGCGGTCCTGGCGGCCCTCGCCTGCGTGGACTACGTCACCTTCTTCGGCGATGACACGCCCCTGCGCCTCATCAAGGCCGTGCGGCCGGACGTCCTCGTCAAAGGGGCGGATTGGAAAAAGAAAGAGATCGTCGGCGCGCCCTTTGTGGCTTCTTGCGGCGGGCGCGTCCTGACCATCCCGCTCGTCAAAGGCCGGTCCACGACAGACCTGCTCAAACGCCTTACAAGCCTCTAGAAGCCTTCGATGAGACGCCGTCCTGCACCCCGAAGATCCTGCGCCTCTTTTGAGTCGGCGGCCCTGCGCATCCTCGACGCGAACCTCAACCGCGCCAAGGAGGGCCTGCGCACCTGCGAGGACATAGCCCGCTTCACGATAAAAGAGCCTTCGGTCCTGAGGCCGGCGGCGGCCCTGCGGCATGAAGTGGGCCGCATCTTTTCAGCGGGGCGCCTGAGCCGCGGCCGGCTGTTGGCGGCGCGGGCTGTGGACAGCGACCCCGGCCGGGCGTGCCGGCTGGGCCCCGGCCGCAAACAATTAACGGACATCTTCTTTGCCAACAGCCAGCGCGTCAAAGAGGCCCTGCGCGTTCTGGAGGAAATGACGAAGATCTTCGACGCCTCGGCGAGCGCGCGCCTTCAGAAGGCCCGCTTCAAATTCTATGCGTGGGAACAAAAAACAGGACACCGCCTCAAGGCTTTATCTCATCCTCGATAAACAGGCCTGCGCGGGCCGACCCCTGGAGGCGCTGCTGCGCCGGGCCCTGCGGGGAGGCGTGGACTGGGTGCAGTATAGGGACAAGGTTGCCTCATCCGAGAAGATGATCCGGCAGGCAAAAAGACTCCTGGGGATCACGCGGCGCCATGGGGTCCCCTTGATCATCAACGACCGTCTGGGCGTGGCCCTGGCGGTCAAGGCAGACGGCATCCACCTCGGTCCGGACGACGCGCCGGTCACGCTGGCCCGCCGCCTTCTCGGAAAAAAAGCCATCATCGGCCTCTCGTGCCACACCGTGGCACAGATAAAAATGGCCCGGCGCCTCGACGTCGACTACGTGGGCTTCGGCCCGGTCTTCGCGACAAGGACAAAACCCGACCGCAACGCGAAGGGCGTTGCCGCGCTTCGCCGGGCTGTGCGCGCTTCGCGCAAGCCGGTCTTTGCCATCGGCGGGATCGCAGCCAGGACACAGCCGGCCTTGCAAGGCATCGACAGGCTCAACATCGCTGTCTGCCGCGCCCTCTGCCGGGCCGTCGACCCGGCGCGCACCGCCCGCTGTCTTAAAAACCGGATGGGGTAAGGGTCACCCATCCGGTCTTACACACAACAACATGGCTTACGAACAGTTGCTGCACGATAAACGGTTCAAGGAGACGCTGGCGCGATGCGCCAAAGAGGAGGGCATCGCCGCCAAGGACCTCGCCCGGCATGTCGCGACGGGCCGGGCGGTCATCACGCAGAACAAGAGACGCCGGCTGAGGCGGCCGTGCGCCATCGGCAAGGGGCTCTCGACCAAGATCAACGTGAACATCGGGACCTCGCCGGACCGGCCGCAGTTGGCGCGAGAGATGGAGAAGCTCAGGGCCGCCGCGGAGTTGCGGGCCGATACGGTCATGGACCTGAGCCTCGGCGGCGACTTGCGCAAGAACCGGCGCACGATCCTTGAAGAGGCCTTGATGCCCGTGGGCACGGTGCCCATCTATGAGGCGGCGGTGCGCGTCCAAAAGAGGCGCGGCTCTTTCATGAAGATGGAGGCGGCGGACCTGCTCGACGTGCTGCGGGAACACGCGGCCGACGGCGTGGATTTCGTCACGATCCACTGTGGCGTCAACCGCAAGAGCCTCAAGGCCTTTCTCGCGCATCCCCGGCTCATGGGCGTGGTGAGCCGCGGCGGCGCCCTGCTCGTCAGCTGGATGCGCCGGCACGATAAGGAAAACCCCCTTTTCGAGCATTTTGATGAAGTCCTGAAGATCGCGGCCGACGCCGACATGACGCTGAGCCTCGGCGACGGCATGCGGCCGGGCTCGATCTGCGATGCTACGGACGCCGCCCAGCTCAGCGAGCTCAGGGAACTGGGAAAGCTGGTGCAACGTTGCCGCCGGGCAGGGGTACAGGTCATCGTCGAGGGACCGGGCCACGTCCCCCTGAACCAGATCGAAAAGAACATACGGCTTGAAAAAGAGATCTGCCGTGAGGCGCCGTTCTACGTCCTCGGGCCCCTCGTCACCGACATCGGCCTTGGCTACGACCACATCAGCGGCGCCATCGGCGGAGCGCTGGCGGCCTACTACGGGGCGGACTTCCTATGTTACCTGACCCCGGCCGAACACATCGGACATCCTTCTGTCACCGATGCGCGCGAGGGGATCATCGCCTCCAAGATCGCGGCGCACGCGGCCGACCTTGCCAAGGGGCTGCCTGCGGCATGGTCAAAAGATATCCGGCTCTCACGCGCCCGGCAGCGGCGTGCCTGGAAGGAACAGATCCGCCTGGGCCTCGATCCCCGCAAGGCAGCCGCGTATCACAGGAAATCGCTGCCAAAGATAAAAGACACCTGCACGATGTGCGGAGAGTTTTGCGCCATCCGACTTATCGATAAGTCCCGCTCATCCCGGGCCTCTCGTTCCACACGCGGCGATTGACGCAGGAGGAGGGGAGTGTTAGAATAGCTGGTCCCATAAAAAGAGACCCCTGCGACGGATCCATGAGTCCCACTTCCGCCGGGATCGGGACAACATCAGGTAGCCAGGCAGGGTAGACGTGTTGTTCGCCCCTGCACCCAGTAAGGCGAGAGAGATGGGCGCAGGGGCACATTTGCGGGATAGTAAGTGGCAGCAAATGTGCGAGCGTAGTTCAGTGGCAGAACACCAGCTTCCCAAGCTGGTTATGTGGGTTCGATTCCCATCGCTCGCTTTGAGATAAATGGTTAGATACGAATGGATTCATTTTCAGTCATAGAACAACGATGATCTGCAGCGGTCTCCTCAACCAAAAAAGGGGACAGGCTACTTTTATAAAAGTAGCCTGTCCCCTTTTTTGCAACGCCGTCCTCTTTTTTGCTCTCGCAACGGGTCTGTGCGCCTGCGCCAGCACGTCCACGATAACCTCCGGGCATCACTCCCCGGCAGTCCCCCTCACGCCTCCGGAGGGGTATGTCCTCTATACGGTGCAGCGCGGCGAGACGCTCTGGCGCATCGCCCGGCGCACCCGCATCGAACTCGAAGACCTGATCCGGCTCAACAGGATCGCCGACGCGAAAAAGATCGACGTCGGCCAGATCCTCGTCGTGCCGCAGGCATCCGAAGCGAACTTCGCGGCACCGTCCTCGGAGGGTCTCGATTTCGCCTGGCCCGTCGAGGGCAAGGTCGTCGCGTACTTCAGGGACAAGATGCACGGTGTCGCCAACAAGGGGATCGACATCCAGGCGAGGCCGGGCGACGAGATCCACGCCGCCCGCAGCGGCCGGGTAGCCTTCATCGGCAAGCTGCCGGGTTACGGCACGACCATCGTCCTGGACCACGGCGACGGCTTTTCGACCATTTACTGCGGCACGCAGGACATCACGGTCCGCGTGGATGACCCTATCGAGAGCGGGATCGTTCTCGCACGCGCCGGCGACCGGGCGCGCCACCTGGACGGCCAGGTACACTTTGAGATCCGACGCCGGCATAAACCGCAAAACCCGCTCTTCTTTCTGGACTGAACATGGAACGCACGACGCCTCTGGCGCGCAAGGAGATCCAGGCATCGCTTTATAAACGCGTCCTGGACTTTGCCCAGGGCTACCGGCAGAACGTCGCGGTGATCGGAGAGGAGCTGATGGGCAAGACGACGCTCCTCAAGGACCTGCTGAGGCAGATGAACGACCCCGACGTCATCCCCATCTACGTCGAGGTCGTCCCCTACGAATTCGCCCTCTTCGTCAAGAGGGTCTGCGACAGCCTCCTGTACCATTATCTCAGGCACTCCCAGCTCATATCGAGCCGCGAGAACCTGGACCTCATGGTGGAGCGGGCGCGGCCGCGCATCCCCCAGAGCGCCCAGCGCATCGCGGATATCCTGGAAGGCCTCGGCCGTGAAAAAGAGGATTCCCTCCTTAAGGATCTCTTCGGGGCCCTGGACTTTTTCCTGCACGAGTCGCGCAAGAAGTGCGTCCTCATCATCGACGAGTTCCACCACCTCCAGAAGCTCAACGCGAAGAACATCTGGGAGGAGCTCAGCAAGAAGGTCATGTTCCAGAAGGGCTGCCACGTCATCCTGGCGAGCTCCTCCAGGAGCGAGGCGCGCGCCATCCTGACGAACGAGCTCTCGCTCTTGTTCGGCAACTTCGAGACGATCGAACTCAACATGCTCACCGCCGCCGAGAGCGCCACGCTGGTCACCTCGCGCCTCGCGCACCTGGACGTGCCGGCGCCGATCACGCACTTTTTCATCCACTTCACGGGCGGTCATCCGTTCTACCTCAAGATAATCGCCGACGAGCTCGGCTTCGTCTGCCGCGCCCAGGGCAAGGGCGCCTGCGACAGGGAGGATGTCATCGAGGCCCTGGAAAGGCTCATGTTCTACGACTGGGGGCTCTTCAACCTGAAATTCGCGACGCACCTGTCGCTCTTGACCACGGGCCGCAACAGGAACGAGCTCATCTATCTCCTGGACGCGATCGCGACGGGCAAAAACCGCATGAAGGACCTGGCCGGCTATTTGCGCCGGCCCAAGAAAGAGATCTCGCAAAAGATCAACCGTCTGACCGAGCTCGAGATGCTCACGAAGAACGGCTCCTTCTACCTCATCAAGGACCGGCTCCTGTCCTTCTGGCTGCGCTTCGTCCACGCCGAAAAACTCTACAGCCTGACGCCCGACCACCGCGAACAGGCCCAACACTTCCGCGCGCACTGCGCCGCCGAGGTGGAACGGTTCATGGAATCGTCCCGCCAGGACGTGGCCCACCGGGTGCTCGACCTCTTCGACCGCTTCGAGAACGACGAGATCCTCTGGGAAAGAAAGAAGGTCCAACTGTGCGCCTTCAAGGAGCTGCGCCTCGTCCGGCTCGAGGAATCCGACGCGTGCGTCGGCATCTTCGGCAAAGCCGACGACGTGCAGTGGCTGGCCGCGGTCAAGAACGGAGGCATCGAGGAGCGCGACGTCAATGCCCTGCTCAAGGAAGCCGGGAAGCTCGGTGCCAAGACCGTACAGAAGATATGCATCGGTTTCGGTCCGGTCGAACGCAACGCCAAACTGCTCGCCAAGGAGTTCCGCGTCCTGACCTGGGACATCGCCCACGTCAACAACCTGCTCGACCTGTTCGGGCAGCCGAGGATCATCGCCTGATGCGCCTGTGCGTCATCTCGGACACCCATATCCCGGACCGCGCCGCGGGGCTGCCCCGGCGCCTGCTGGAGGAGTTGAGGGCCGCGGACCAGATCGTCCACGCCGGCGACTTCACCATCGTCCAGGCCTATGAGTCGATCCTGCGCCTCAACAAGTTGATCGCCGTTCGCGGGAACATCGACGAGCCGGCCCTCGCCGAACGGCTGGAGCGCAGCGTCACCTTCCGCGTCGGGAAGTTCAAGGTGGGCGTCACCCACGGTTTCGGCAAGGCCGAGTCCGTCTTCGATAACATCCGCAAGGAGTTCGACGCCAGCTACCACCTCGTGATCTTCGGCCACTCCCACGCGCCCTGCGAGGAGAAGATCGGCAGGACCCTCTACTTCAACCCGGGCAGCCCGACGGACACGATCTTTGCGCCGTACAACTCTTACGGCATCATCGATATCGGGACGACCATCGCCGCGCGGATCATCAAGCTATGAGACCCGAAAACCTCTGGGCGCCCTGGCGCCTCACGTACCTCAAGAGCTCCCGCAGGAAAAAGAAAGGATGCCTCCTGTGTCAGGCCGCGCGCTGCCGGCGCGACAGGGAGCGCTACGTCTTTTTGCGCTCGGCGCACGCGATCGGCATCCTGAACATCTATCCCTACAACAACGGCCACGTGATGATAGCCCCCAAGCGCCACGTCGGGCGCCTCGACCTATTGAAGAACGATGAATTATGCGATATCATGGGACAGGTGGCGGTGACGACGCGGCGCCTGGACGGGATCCTGAAGCCCGACGGCTACAACATCGGCATCAACATCGGCCGGCCGGCGGGCGCCGGCATCGACAAGCACCTGCACGTCCATATCGTGCCGCGCTGGAATGGGGACACCAACTTCATGCCGGTCTGCGGCGGGACAAAGGTCATCTCTCAATCGCTGGACGCGCTTTACGCGCGGCTCTGCCGCGGGACGAAGAAAAGATGAAAAAGACCACCACGGCACAAGGACACCGGCTGGCTTCGTACGCGATGCGGGACGCCCTGAGCCGCGGCCGCAAATACGGAGAGGACGAACACCCCTACCGCACGCCCTACCAGAGGGACCGCGACCGCATCATCCACAGCGCCGCCTTCCGCCGCCTCGAATACAAGACGCAGGTCTTCGTCAACCACGAGGGCGATTACTACCGCACGCGCCTGACCCACTCTCTTGAGGTCGCCCAGATCGCCCGTACCATCGCCAAGGCGCTGCGGCTCAACGAGGACCTGACCGAGGCGCTGGCGCTGGCCCACGACCTGGGGCACACGCCCTTTGGCCACGCCGGGGAAGAGGTCCTGAACAGGCTCATGAAGAGTCATGGCGGCTTCAACCACAACCTGCACACGCTCAAGATCGTCGATGAGCTCGAGGAGCGCTACCCCGGCTTCCCGGGCCTGAACCTGACCTGGGAGACGCGCGAGGGGATCGTCAAGCATACGACGCGCTTCGACAAGGCGCACATCCCCCGGGAGCTCGCCCCGGGAGAACAGCCGACGCTCGAGGCCCAGATCGTTGACATCGCCGACGAGATCGCCTATGATAATCATGACTTAGACGACGGCCTGACGAGCGGCCTCATCGCGGAGGCGAAGCTGAACGCCGTCCCCTTGTGGGGCCGGATGCGCGCCCAGATCGAACGGCGCTACCCGGGCCTCAGCGAGGGGTTGAAAAAATATCAGATCATCCGCCGGCTGATCGGCCTTCTCGTCGACGACTGTATCGCCGAGTCCCAGAGACGCCTGGCAGCTTACCACATCCAGAGCGTCAAGGATGCCAAGCGCCGCCGGGAGCGCCTCATCGACTTCAGCTCGAAGACCAAAAAGATCCGACAGCCGCTGCGGGACTTCCTGAAAAAAGAACTCTACCAACACTCCCGCGTCAACCGGATGTCGGATAAGGCCAAGCGTTTTATCAAAGAGATCTTTCTGGTCTACGTCAACAACACGAGCATGCTGCCGCAGGAACGCCGGGACAAGATCACCCAAAAGAAACAGAACAAATACGTCGTCGTCTGCGATTACATCGCCGGCATGACGGACCGTTACGCCCTCGATGAGCACAAAAAGTTATTTGACCCTTACGAAAAAGTATAAGACGCTCCTGTCGGCCCTGCACTCGATCTACCGGCTGATCCACTCGACCTACGAGTTGACGGACCTCGTCTCCAAGCTCACGAAGCTGTTGGCGCAGGTTTTTAGGGCCGACAACTGCACCTTCACGGTCCTCGACAAGCCCAAGACGAAACGCAACAACCGAAGGATCGTCCTGCGTTGCACCCTCTCGGGTTCCAAACGCTCCATCTCCAACAAGCGCGTCGCCGTCCAGAATAAGATCATCCGGCACATCATCGCCACCGGCACGGCGATCAAGAAAGACCGCCTCCTCGCTACCCCCCTCATCAGCGAAGACGTGACGGGCATCATCGTCATCACCCGCAGCCGGCGGTGCCGCGAGAAAGAAGGCGTCTTCGACACCTACGACCTGGAGGCGTTGATGTCCATCGCCGGCCAGATCATCCTCGCCATCAAGAACCTCGAACTCTACGAGGAGCAGGAGAAGATGGTGATGGGCACCATCAAGTCGCTGGTGCGCGTGCTCGATTCCCGGATGCCCGCCGGCTACACCCACACCCCGTACTTCTTGCGGCTCGTCACGGCGCTGGCGCAGGAGATGCGCCTGCGCAAGAACGAGGTGTTGAGCCTCAAGTACGCGAGCATGCTCCACGATGCCGGCAAGGTCAATATCCCCATTGAGATCCTCACCAAGGCGACCCAGCTCACCGGCGAGGAATACAACATCATCAAGCACCACCCGGTCAAGGGCGCCGAGCTCTTCAAGCACATGAACATGCTCAAACCCGTCATCCCGATCATCCTGCACCACCATGAAAAGTACGACGGCACGGGGTATCCGTCCCGCCTCAAGAAGGGCCAGATCCCCCTGGGCGCGCGCATCATGTCCGTGGCCGACGCCTTCGACGCCATGGTCTACGGACGCCCCTACAAGGAACGCGTCGATGCCCAACAGGCGATCGATGAGATCAAAAAAC
>CAZDLS010000015.1:0-19971 GCA_964506425.1 uncultured Planctomycetia bacterium
GCCCACCACATCATGGAAACGACCGTCTACGACATCCCGTTCTGGAAAAGAGGGTTCCTGACAGGGACCGTGGACCGTCGCGCCTACGACCAAGGCATCCTCGCGACCGGCGGTCTGCCCTTTGAAGAGCTGCGCCAAAAAGCGCTCATCAACGACCGGGCCAAGGCCGCCGAGGGTGCGGCCGATTTCTCCCGGCGGATCCGGACCCATCTTCCATGACGCAAAACGCAATCGACCCTTGACAAAAAGCTCATTAATGGGACAATAGCAACATGAGTTTTAACTCGCCGGAAGACATCTTCAGGCAGGCCAAAGAGATCATCGATGTGGGCAAAGGGAGGAAGGAGGCGCCGTCGTTCTTCATTCTGGGCGCGACCGCCCTCTTCCTCCTGGGCCTCATCTTCTCGAGCATCTACTCCGTCAACCCGGACGAAGTGGGCGTCATCCGCCGCTTCGGCAAATACATTGCCACCACCAAACCGGGCCTCCACTGGAGACTCCCCTTTAATATCGATAAGCTCAACAAGGTGAAGGTCACCTACGTCTATAAAGAGGAATTCGGCTTCCGCACCGTCCAGGCCGGGGTCAACACGCGCTACGCCAAGAACAATTTTCTTGAAGAATCCTCCATGCTGACGGGCGACCTCAACGTCATCATCGTGGAGTGGATCGTCCAGTACAAGATCAAAGACCCCACCAAGCTCCTCTTCAATATCCGCGACCCGCGCAAGACCATCCGGGACCTGAGCGAATCCGTGATGCGCCAGGTCGTGGGTGACTACTCCGTCAGCGAGGTCCTGACGACCCGGCGCATTGACATCAACCAGGGCGTCCAGGAAAAACTGCAGGAGATCCTCGACAGCTACGAGAGCGGTATCGACGTCCTGACCGTCAAACTCCAGGACGTCAACCCGCCGGACCAGGTCAAGCGGTCTTTCAACGAGGTCAACGAGGCCAAGCAGGAAAAAGAAAAGATGATCAACCAGGCCTGGGAGGCCTACAACAAGGTCATCCCGCGCGCCAAGGGTGAAGCGGAAAAGACGATCTCGGAGTCGCAGGGTTACGCCTTACAGCGCATCAATACGGCGCAGGGAGAGGCCAACCGCTTTACGGCGACATGGAAGGCCTACAAAGAGGCCAAAGAAGTCACGCGCAAGCGCCTGTATCTCGAGACACTCTCCGACATCCTGCCGCGCGCCGCCAAGGTCTATATCTTTGATCCGAAGGAAAGAGGCATCCTGCCTCTCTTGCAACTCGAAAAGGGCGAATGATGAAGCTCGGCGTGTACTTTAAGATCATCGGGGCGCTCGTCGCGCTGGCGGTCCTGGGGATGATGACCGGGGCGCTCTATATCGTCGACGAGACCCAGCAGGTCATCATCACGCAGTTCGGCCAGCCGATCGGCGAGCCGATCAAGGATGCCGGGCTGCACATCAAGATGCCCTTTATCCAGGTCGCCAACTATTTCGACAAGCGGCTGCTGCCCTGGGACGGCGACCCCAATCAGATCCCCACCAAAGACAAGAAGTACATCTTCGTCGATACCACGGCACGCTGGAAGATCATCGATCCCCTGAAATTCATGCAGTCTGTCCGCAGCGAGATGGAGGCGCACGCGCGCCTGGACGACATCATCGACGCGGCCACGCGCGATTATGTCACGAGCCACAACCTGGTCGAGGCGGTGCGTAACTCGAACCGTCTTCTGGAGGCGAGCGCCGAAGCCGGGATGGCAGAGGGCGAAGACATCATGACCACAGAGGCCGTCGAGTCCATCGAGGTCGGCCGCGAGGCCCTCTCAAGGGGCATCCTCAAACAGGCCAGCCGCATCATCCCGCAGTACGGCATCGAGCTCGTGGACGTCAGGATCAAGCGCATCAATTACGTCGAGGACGTGCGCCTCAAGGTCTACGAACGCATGATCTCAGAGCGCAAGAGGGCGGCCGAGCAATACCGCTCGGAAGGACAAGGCAAGAAGGCGGAGATCGAAGGCCAGATGGCCAAAGAACTCCAGGAGATACAATCTCTCGCAAAAAAAGAGGCTCTGACGCTCATAGGCGAAGCAGATGCCAAGGCCACGACCATCTATGCGCAGGCCTACAACCAGGACCCGGAGTTCTACTCTTTCTTAAAGACCCTTGAGTCTTACCGCAACACCACGAACCCCAGCACCACGATCGTCCTGACGACCGACAGCGACTACTACAGGTACCTGCAGAGCATCGAATAGGCCTAAAAATTCCAGTATTTCGATAGACAAGCGGGAGAGGCAAAAGCCTCTCCCGCTTTTTTGCCGATAGGCAAAGCGCCCCATGTCTTATATAATAAAATAGGACTTTAGGGAACTTTTCGGCTTTGGCGCTGTCTAACCGGGTGAAGGCAGGACCATGCTCGATATCACGCGCGCAACGATCCAGAGGGCGGCAGGGGGCGACATCGGGGCCTTTGAGGAGGTCTACAAGAAGACCTGCGGGTTCGTCTACAACGTCGCCTGGCGCGTGACCGGCAACAGGGAAGATGCCGAAGAGGTCGCGCAGAACGTCTTCGTGACCGTCTACAGGAAGCTGGCCGGTTTCCGATTCGAGTCGTCCCTGAAGACCTGGATCTACCGCATCACGGTCAACCTGGCCCTGAACCACGTGAAGAAGGCGAGCCGGCAGCGTGCCCTGACGGTCTCCTACGATGATGCCCTGGCGCACCAGGACACGCGTCTTGATGCGATCGCTGCGCCGGCGCAAGAACCGGCTGACCCGGGGCGCGTGGAAGAGATATTGGAACGCCTCAACCCGGACCAGAGGGCCTGTCTCGTCCTGCGCGGCATCGAGAAGATGAGCTACCGGGAGATCGCCGAGGTTCTTAACATCAACATCAATACCGTGCGTTCCCGCATCAAGAGGGCGCGCGGGACGCTTGTGGCCCTTAGAGAAAAAGGGGCCGTCCAGGGGGTGACATCATGAACTGCCGGAAGATCCAGGACCTGATCTTGACGGACTTCACGGACAACGAAGCGTCCGATGACGTGCGCCGCCTGGTCGAGGGACATCTCGCGGCGTGCAGCGCGTGCCGCGCGTTCCAGGCCGAGGTGCGTCAGAACGCTGTCCGGCCCCTGCAGGAAGCCGAACGCGTCGAGGCGCCGGCGCGGCTGTGGTCGCGCGTCACGTCGGAGATCTTCGCGCAACAGCTGAAGCCGGCCCCGGCGGGGGTGCTCGAAAAGCTCAAAAACCTCGTCGCTACGCCGAGGCCCGCCTTTGCCTTCTCGACCGTGGCGGCGCTGGTGATCTTCGGCATCCTGGCGGCCCGCCTGCCGTATCTTTCCGGCCGCGCCGAGCGCCAACAGCTGGCTGAGGCCGCCATCGAAGAACAGATCGACTACTTTGCGAACGGCAACGGGGGAGAGGTAACGGACACCTTTAAGACGGACGTCGAAGAATTTTTCTCATAGACGGGAACTTTTGACGGCCCGGTCCTGTCTAACCGGGTGGAGACGATGATCTCCGGAAAGGAGACAGTGCCATGAAAAGCTTAGTGAAACATTTGAAAGGGGTCTTGCCGGCCGCGCTGCTCGCCGTGGTCTTAAGCGGCGCAACGGTTTTGGCCCAAACCGTCGAAGGACCGGACGCACAGGCCGCGGCAGGCGAAAAAGGAGAATACGCTCAACGCATCCAGGCCATCAGAAAAGAGGCCATGGCGAAGGAATTGGGATTGACGCAAGAGCAACAGACCCAGCTCGCCGAGATGCGCAAGAACGACCAGGCCCAGGGAAAACAGATCATGCAGGCCACCCACGCGGCGCAGGTCCGGCTAAAGGAAGAGCTGGGGAAGTACGACTCTGACCCTGCCACCATCCAGCAGATCGCGGCAGAGGTCAAGACCCTGCAGGCCCAGGCGATCGACCACCGCATCGCGTCTGTCACGAAGATGAAAGAGATCCTTACTCCCGAACAGTTCGCCAAGATCCACGAGAAGGCGAAAGAGAAAAGGGAGGCCTTTAAGCAGGGACGCGGCGGCCGGCAAGGAGAAAAAGGCGGCTTCGGTGGCCCCAAGCGCGGCGGTTTCGGCGGCGGCTTCTGGGGCGGCGGACGCCCGCAAGGCGAATGTCCTCAGGAGACTGAATAGTATACAGGAGATAACGATGAGGAAACTTGTCATAGCGCTGACATTCCTGGGCGCATCCCTGCTCCTGGCCCCTGCGGCCAGGGCGGAATACGCCTTCAGCATCACCTACGGATACCCTAACCTGTACAAGACAGACAACGCCTGCACCCATAATCCGGGCCGCGGGATCACATGCGGACCCGGCCGCAGGGTCGTCCGGTTTCCGCAACCGCGACACTACTATCGCGGCCCCAAGACCAAGACGCGCATCGTCTACGTGAACACGGACACGCCGGCAAGGGTCGTGACCCAGGAGGTACGCGTGGAGGCCCGCGAGAAGCTCGGTATCTCGGACATCGTGGTCCTGAGCAAGGCCGGGGTGAGCGACGCGGTCATCATCGGAAAGATCCAGGCTACCGGCTCGGTCTTTGACTTATCGGTCGAGGAAGTAGAGGCCCTGCGCCGGGAGGGAGTGAGCAGACCGGTCATTAACTATATGCTCGACACCGCCCGATAGTCAAACAGGACACCCGATAATCAGGCAAGACAGAAGAAGAGGGAGGGGGATAAGTTGCCCTCCCTCTCTTTTTGCCTTGCCTACCACACAAATGTGTGGTATATTCCAGGTATGCAGCGGCCGGCACACCCAGCAAGGTAGCTCATGCTTCTCCACATCGATATGGACGCGTTTTTCGCGTCCGTGGAACAACAGGTCGACCCGTCCCTGAAGGGGCGGCCGGTCATCGTGGGCTCCCGGGATAAGAAATACCGGACCGTAGTGGCCGCGGCATCCTATGAGGCCAAGGCCTATGGGATCGACTCGGGGATGCCTAGTTGGCAGGCCTTCAAACTCTGCCCGCACGCGGCGTTCGTGGCCTGCGATTCGGCCCGGTATACCTATGTCTCGCGCGAGATCCTGGGCCTGCTTGAGGCCTACAGCCCGGATGTCCGGCAGACCACAATCGATGAGTTCGACCTTGGGGTGGACGGCCTGGAGCCCCATTTCGGGTCGTTTTTGACCCTGGGACAGGCCATCAAGGACCGCATCCGGGAGGCCTTTGGCCTGGCCTGCACCATAGGTATTGCGCCCACCTGGCTCCTGGCCAAATTAGCCTGCAAACTGAACAAACCGGACGGCCTGTTTTTGCTCACAGAAGCCAACCTGGATAAGGTCATCCAAAGGGTGCCCATTTCCAAGGTCTGCGGCATAGGGCCGGCCCTGACCCGGTACCTGGAAGCCCTGGGGATCAGCACCTGTGATCAGCTCAAAAACACCCCCCAAAACGTCCTGACAGATAACTTCGGCCGGGCCGCCGGCCACTGGCTCTTTCAATCCTTACGGACAGATGAAAATCTAACCTTCCAGAAAGGCGAAACCGACCCCAACGAAGGACCAAGATCAGTCGGCCATTCCTACACATTGCCAAGCGCCATTTACGACCAAAAGACCATCGAATCATGGCTAAGAATGCTCTGTGAAATGGTCGCGCAAAGGACCCGGAAATACGGCCTTGTCGGCCGGACCACAGGCCTGTGGCTGAGTTTCAAAAATGAGTCATTTTTCAGGCAAAAGACCCACCCGATACCGACCCATGACGGCTGGGAGATATACAGTCGCGCCAGGACCCTTTATGCCCACAGGGGCATCTACGGCCCTAAAAAGGCCCCTTTCAGGGCTATCCGGGCCCTGGGGGTCCACCTCACCGGCCTTGAAAAAGACCAGACCCCTCCCTTGCTACCCAGCCAAAAAAAGAGGGAGGACCTCCTAGGCGCCATAGACCGGATCAACGGCCGTTTTGGCGACTGGACCCTCTATCCAGCCACCATCCAGACCATCGGACCCTCCCAATAAGCCAGACGATGCGAAGTAAGCCCAAGACACAAAAAAGAACCCCTGGTAAGACGCGGTAAAACGTAAGGGCGTTATTAACAGCGAAATCCACATTTCGCGTAACCCCTTGGAAGCCTTCTTGGGTGCGCCAATCCTTCCCATTCTCTCAAGTTAACATAAGATATATTATAAGCCGTAGTGCGACATAGTAATTTAACACAAAAAACCGTATTTAAAGGGGCATTTACCTATGTCTACAGGGAGTTTGCTAAGGCGTCTCGGGAGGGTTTTTGGCCTCGCTTACCGGCCTTTTAGACAAATTAGACAAATACGTCTTTATCTCTTCCAATTGTTCCTCATCAGGTCTTGTCGTGCCCTTGATCCACCTCTGAATGGTCCTTGGGCTGACATGGAGAAAATCTGCCAGATCTTTTGTCAGATATTCACTGTATTGGTAAAAGTCATGCAGTTTCTTCCATTCCTCAAGCTCTTTAAGCTCTCTGAGCATATCCGGCGCTCCTCTTAAAGCCTTCGATAAATCTAGCGTATTGTCGTTCCATAAATGGAATATCTGGGTGGGCCGAGGGGTTAGATATACGTCTCGATGACCTTGATGAGCTCCTTGACGTCGTAGGGTTTCATGAGGTAATCCGTGGCTCCGGTATCCATCACCTTCATCATCGATGAGGTATCGCGCGCCACGGTCGAGACGATCACCGGCATGTCCACGAACTTCATGTCCCTGCGGATCAGCTGGAGCAGTTTCTCACCCCCCATCTTCGGCATGGCCAGGTCCAGGACGACCAGGTCCTGGGGTTCGGCCTTGAGGACCTGCCAGGCCTCCTCCCCATCCCGAGCTGTGGCCACCCTGAAGTCCTTGTGCCGCTCCAGGGTGGACTTCAACGAAGAAAGGACATCCTCTTCATCGTCCACGATCAGGATTTTCTTCATGAATACCGCACTTTTGGGTGGTTCATTTCTTGCCGCGAGGACCGCCGCCTCCGCGAGCGCCGGCACCCTGATTGGCTTTGGGGGCCTTCTTGCCCCCCTTGGGCTCGGGTTTCTGGCCGCGGTCACGCTTGTCTTCCTTGCGGTCACGCTTGTCTTCACGCCTGTCCGCTTTATCCTCGCGCCGGTCGCGCTTGTCTTCGCGCTTGTCCAATCTGTCTTCGCGGCGGTCAACCTTGTCCTCGGCCCGGTCGCGCCGGTCTTCAGCCCGGTCACGGCGGTCCTCAGCCTTGTCCCGTTTCCAGGCCTCGGAGCCTACGGGGTAATTATGTGTAGCGTCCCAGCGGTCTTCGCGCCGATCCGCCACATCTTCACGGCGGTCAGCGATATCTTCGCGCCTGTCGCGGACATCTTCCCTTCTGTCCCACCGATCTTCACGCCGGTCCCTTACGTCTTCTCTCATATCCCGAACGTCTTCGCGCCGGTCCCATCTGTCCTCGCGCCGGTCTCCGAACCGGCCCCGCACACCGGGTGGAAGAGGCGGCCGCTGCGGCGGATAAGGGGGCCGGATCCCTGGAGGACCACCTGCCTGCCCCTCACCTACCTGCCCCTCTCCTGCCAGCCCCTCACCCGCACTCTCTGGCGGCAAGGGCGGCTTAGGCGGACGCGGCCCGCGGGGCCCCTCCCCCTCCTGCCATCGCTCCCGGACCGCCTCCCTCCGCTGTTCACGGGCCTGCCTCAGGGCCTCCATATCCTGCTGCTTCTGCGCCACATTCGCCTCGTGCGTGGCGTGCAGCTGTTCACGCAACTGCTGGGCCGTCTCCTTGTCGCCCGACAGCTCTGCCTCGCGTAGCTGCTCACGCAACTGGCTCTCCGCAGTGAGCGCCGCCTGGGCGTTCTGCTGGATGACCTGCTGGGCCTCCTGAACCAACCCCTGATCGGCCTGCGCCTCGGATCCCTCTTCCTGGGCGCAGACGACAACGGGCGCTGCCAATAAAAATACCGATAATACCGTTACGAACCCCCTCATGGCCCCTCCTTTTTGTAAATAGCAACACAGGTATTCTACAAAAGAAAGGTTAAAAGGGAAAGATATTTGTGAAGGCGTCAGGCGTCGGCCTGGACGGTGGGCTTGTGGCGGACCTTCATGGCCAGATCGTCGGCGATGGCGTAAAGGCACGGGATGACGATAAGGGTCAAGCCCGTAGCGAACAACAACCCCCAGGCGATGGCAAGGGCCATGGGTTTTAAGAAGGGGTCGCTGCCGCCGATGCCGTAGGCGACCGTGCAGAGGCCCGCGATGGTCGTGATGGTGGTCAGCAGGACCGGCCGCAGGCGCATACTGCCTGCCTGGAGGATGGACGGCCGGCGCTCGACCCCCTTGCGCCGCAAGATATTGATGAAATCCACGAAGACGATGGAATCATTGACCACGACGCCGGTCAAGCCCACGATCCCCATGATGGCGAAGAAGCTGATCGGCTCCCCATGCAGGAGGAACGCGATGACGACGCCGATCATGCCGAAGGGTATGGTCGTCATCACGATGAAAGGCTGAACGAGCGAGTTGAACTCTGTCGCCAGGATCAAAAAGATAAGCAGGAACGCGATACCGAAGGCGGCCAAGAGGCTGTGCAGCGATTTTATCGTCTCCTCTTGTTCTCCCCCGAAGCGCAGCGAATAACCGGGATGCTCCCGGGATAGGCCTTTGAACTTCTCGGCCAACAACTCGTTGGCCTTGGCCGAGGTAATGCGCCTGTTGTCCACCTCCGCCGAAACCGAGACGTAACGCTTGCCGTCCAGGTGGGTGATGGACTTCAGGCCCTGGTACTTCTCGATCCGGGCGATCTTATTCAAGGGGACGAGGTCACCGTACGCGTTGGCGATGACGAGGTTGCTGAAGACGTGCAGGGTATCCCTCTCCTCCCGGGGCAGACGCACCAGGACCTCGATCTCGTCTTCCGCCTTTGTCGGCTTGATGGTGGTGGCGATGCCCCCGTCCACGGCCGTGCGCAGGCTTGAGGCCACCTGCTGCATCGTCAAAAAGGCCTGGGCCGCCTTGCCCGGGTCCACGACCACGTGAAACTCCTCGATGCCCAACTTGTAGCTGTCGGAGACGTCGTCGACGCCTTTGAGCGATTTCAGGAACGCCGACATCCGGCCCGTGACCGCGTTGATGGTCGCGTACTCCTCCCCGCGGACGCGCACGTCGATGGCGCGGCCCACGGGCGGCCCCTCCCTGCTCTTTCTAAAATAAAGCTTGTCCAGACCGGGGATCTTCTTGTGGAGCGCCTCGAGGTCCGGCCGCAGCTCATCCATGATGTCGTCCGCCGTCTTGCGGCGCCCCTGGCTGGGCGTGAGATATATCGTGATCTGGGCGACATTGGAACCGCTCTGCGCCGCCGGATCATACCCCCTCTCCTCCGACATGCTCCCCACCGATGTCTCATGGGTGTCTAAGAGGGTTCTCGGGATCCGGGCCACAAACTCCTCGACGGGGACTATCATCTCCTTCATCTTCTCGAGCGAAGTCCCCGGCGGGGCTTCGGCACGCACATAGAACTGCTCGACCCCCCGGCCGCTGAAAAGGATGAACGGCATGAAGAACTTCGCGACGATGAGGCACGCGATGAAAAGGAGCGTGACCCCGGCAACGACCCGATAGCGGTAACGCAAGGCCTTATCGAGCGTCCTCTGATACCACCCGAGGAGCCGGCGGAACCACGGCTTTTCCCGGCGGGCGCCATTGCCGGCCTCCCGGCGGATGGGCCTGCAGAAACCCGCCAAGTGGCTCGGCAGGATGATAAAGGCCTCGATGACGGAGGCGCCGAGCGCGATGATCACGACCAAAGGCACCGCCTTCATGAAGCGCCCCATGAGGCCGGTCATGAAGAGGAGCGGGCTGAACGCCGCGATCGTCGTTAAGACGGTCGCGGTCACGGGCGCGATGACCTCGCTGGCGCCCTTGATGGCCGCCTCGCGCGGCGGCATCCCTTCCTCGATGTGGCGGTACACGTTCTCCGAGATGATGATCCCGTCATCGACCAGCATCCCCAGGACCACGATGAGGCCGAACATGGAGACGAGATTGATGCTCATCCCCATCAGGTTCATCGCGTAAAACGTCGTCAAGAGCGCAATGGGGATCCCCAGCGAGGTCATGAGCGCCGGCATCGGATGCAGGAAGAAAAACAGGGTCGCCACGACCAGGACCACCGCAAAGAACCCGTTGTTCTTCAGGACGTTCAACCGCCGCTGGATGTAGTACGACAGGTCATAAAATGTCGAGACCTTTATCTCGGCGGGCGCCTTCTCCTTGAAGCGCGCGATGGTCTTTTTGACGCCGGCGACGATGTCGATGGCATCCCCGGTCTCGCGCTTGATGACCACGAGCGTGATCGCCCGCGTCCCCTCGGCCCGCGTTGTCTCGATCTCGTCTTCAAAGGCGTGGCGCACGAACGCGACATCCTTGATCCTGAGCGCGTTGCCGGCGTCATTGGCGCGGATGACCGTGGCGCCGATCTCCTCGGCGGTCTCGAATTCGCCCGATGAGCGCACCATGAACTCTTCACCCGAAAAATGGATCTTGCCGGCCGGAACGGTAACGTTCTGCCCGCGCAGGGCCGCCGCCATCTCTTCGAAAGAGACGTGATAATCCTTCATCTTGGCCAGGCTCGGCTCGACCCAGAACTGCTCGTCGCGCCACCCCAGGCGCTTGACCGAGGCCACCCCCTCCTCCTCCTCGAGGTCCTCCTTGAGCTCATTCGCCCAGTGCCGAAGCGTGAACTCATCCACCTGCCCGCTCACCGCCACCTTGATAACGGGGATCATCTTCGAATCGATCTCGGTGACGAGAGGCCTGTCCTTGACGCCTTCGGGGAGGTCCACCACGCGGTCCACGGCCTTCTGGATATCGTCGACGATCTTTTTTTTGTCCGCGGCGTCCTCGTTCATCTCGAGCGTGATCAGGGAGACGCCTTCCATCGAAGACGAATAGATGTCTTTGATGTTATCGACCTCGCGCAATTCCTTCTCCATGGGGGTCGTCACGAACTTCTCAACCTCTTCGGGGCTGGCGCCGCGGTAAAACGTCGATACCGTCACCCTATCGAAGGAGACCTCGGGGAAGGCCTCGCGCCGCAGCTGGAACATCGAAAACAGCCCCGCCACGACCAAAAAGACCGATAAGAGATTGACGAAGAGCGAGTGTTTGACGGAGAAATCGACGAACTTCATAAGGTGTCCTTCCAGTACATGTCCAGCAGGACGCCCTGCGCCACGCGCAGGTCGATCAGGCTCACCCAGTAGTCATAGAGCGCCTGCATGTGGCTCGAGCGCGCCGACAGCACGTCCTCCTGATAGCGGATGATCACGTCGCTGTCGGAGCGGCCCAGGCGGAAACGTTTCTCCTCGGCCTCGAGCTTTTTCGTCTCGAGCTCGGCCACGCGCCGCCGCGTCAGGACCTGGCCGATGCGCACCTTGACCCGCATGACGAGGTCGTTGATCTCGGTGAAGATCTTGCGCTCCGCCACCTTGAGTTCCAGGAGGGCCTTGGCCTGCTCGATCTTGGCGGTGCTCAGCTCCGCCCTGGCCTTGCGGTTCTCGAGGGGGACCTTGAGCGTCACGCCGACGTAATACTGCGGGTTGTTCTCTTTCGAGATCCCCTCCCACGCCTTTTCATAAGCGCCGTTGAGGCCGTTGCGGGCGAACGACGCCTCCAGGTCTATCTCCGGCCACATGCTGTTTTTCTTGACCACCAGATCCAGTTTTTTCATCTGGACGGCGTTGAGCGCCTTTTTGTAATCCCGCCGGTTCTCGATGGCCCGCGTCAACGCCTCATTGAAGTCTATGTCTTCGCCGGCCAGGGTGATCGGGTCACCGGGGGTGATCCGGACCTGCCGGCCGTCCTGGTTCAAGAGGAGCAAGAGGTGGTTGCGGGCCGCGTGCACCGCGTCGATGGACGCCAAGAGACTGTTCTGCCGCTTGGCCTCGTTCGCCTGGGCGCCGTAGTGCTCAGGGTCTTCGACCAGGCCGAAGACGCGTTTCCTATCATAGACCTCCAAGAGGTCCTTGGCCTTGGCGTACATGTCGCGCATGACCGCGACCTCTTCGCCCAGATAGGCGAGCTTCCAGTAGGCCTTCTGGACGTCCGCCAGGGCCTCCTCGATGCGGTCCAGGGACGTCCACTCGGCGTTCTCGATATCCAGCTTCGTGATCTTGATGTTCGTGCGGTCGATGAGGCCGAAGAAGTTCTTGCCCAAAGACTGGTTGAGCGTGAGCGTGGCGACCGCCTGGTGGGCGGGGTTGACGGTCACGGAAGACACATCGGTCGACGCCCGGCTGTGGTCCAGGTCCAGGCTCACGGTCGTGCCGGTCGGCAAGAGTTTCGAGAGGCCTATTCCATAGCTCGTATCGATCGACCTGGAGCCCAAAAGCGCGCTCGCCTTCTTGAACCGGTTCTCCCTGTAGCCGGCCTGGGCCGTGAAATAGGTGTCGAAGATGGAGAGCGCGGCGGGCAGGTCGTTGCGCTTGACGTGCGCGTCAAAACGGGCGATCTGGATGTCCAGGCTGTTCTCGAGCGCGAGCGTGGTCACCTCGTCCAAAGACAAGGCCGCCACCTCCGGCACCCAGGGGCCCGAAGAGACCTCCTCCTCCCCCGCCGCGCCTGAAAGCGCAACAAAGAGGAAGAACGTGCCTGCGGCGATAAGATTAGGAGCGACCGCTCTTGACAGCGACATCGTACACCTTTTTGAGTATCTTGAGATACGCGGCCCGGTCAGCCGCGTCCAGGCGGCCGAAGAGCCGGCCGATCATGCGGCCGCGCTCCGCGTGCAACGTCCGTACGACCCTCTTTCCCTTGGGCGTGACCGCGACCAGGATGACGCGCCGGTCCTTGGGGTCGGTGCGGCGCGCGACCATGCCCAGAGCGTGCATGCGTTCCACGAGCCCCGTTGCCGCGGGCGTGGAGACGTTGAGATCCCTGGCGAGGACGCACATCTTAAGGGGCCCCCTGCGGCCGACCAGGTCCAGGACCAGGAACTGCGGCACGGTGATGTGGCCGCGCATCACGGCGTCCGACTGGACCTTGTGCATGCTGCGCAGCAACGCCGGCATGATCACCATCGCCTCTTTCACGAACGCCTTCGTCGAGAGACCCGCCATGTTAACCTCCTGAATTATAGTGAAGGTTAATAGTTAATATGCCTAATAATTTACATAGATAAGTATACAGGCAAAGAGGCGGCGTGTCAAGGGGAATTGAGCGAGGCTATCGCGGGGGAACACGCAGCGCGGCGGGTGCCATCCTGAACGAAGGCCCCCGGCCGGGACCGCAAGGCCCAAGACGAAGGGTCAGACGCCGTAATACTTGCGGATCGTCTGGCGCACGTCGTTGTCGCCGGCGAGGAACACCCGCAGGCGGTTGAAGCCCAGGTAGGTGCGGATCTCCTCCAGGGCCCGGCCGTTCAGGGGATCGGACGTGGCCAGGAAGAGCTGGTCCCCTTCGGACTTCAAGGGCATGAAGCGGCAGGCCGCGGCAAAGTTGCCGGGCACGGCGTTGAGGATCGACGGGTCGATGGGGCAGTCGCGCAGGAGCAGGAACGGGATGCCGATCTGAAGCGACAGGATGGAAAAGACCTTCTCTTCGGAGGCCAGCCCCATGCGCACGAGCGTCGCGCACAGAAAATCCCTTTTCCTCTTCTGCTCTTCAAGGCCGCGGTCCAGGTCGACTTCCTTGATGAGCCCGTCCTTGAGCAGCAATTGACCGATATACGAATCGTTGTTCTGGAGTGCCATCGTCATATCTCCCCTCTGCGGTAGAGTGCCAGTGCGGCCCGCACGACCTTTGGATTGAACTGTGACCCGCTGCAACGCTCCAGCTCCATGGCGGCCTGGTCCCGCGTCATGGCCCGGCGGTACGGCCGGTCCGTGGTCATGGCATCATAGGAGTCCGCCACGGCGATGATCGCGGCGATGAGCGGTATCTCGTCTTCCTTTAACCCTTCCGGGTAGCCTTTCCCGTCGAAACGCTCGTGGTGGTACTTGACGCCCACGAGCACCGTGTCCAGGTCCTTGATCGGCTCCAGGATCATCGCGCCGATGAGCGCGTGCTCGTTGATCTTGAGGCGCTCCTCCGGGGTCAGGGACCCTTTCTTGTTCAATATCTCTTCGGGTACGCCGATCTTGCCGATGTCGTGCAGGAGGCCGGCGATGTGCAGCCGCTCCAAGAACTTCTGGTCCCAGGGCTCCTCGTCCTGGTCCATCATCCGGCGCGCGATGGCGATGCTGTACTGCGTGACGCGGGCCGTGTGCCCCCGGGTGTAGTGGTCCTTGGCGTCGATGGCCGCCGAAAGCGCCCGGGTCGTCTCAAAGAAGAGCCGGCGGTTGCGCTCGATCTCGAGCTGCAGGTCCTCGAAGAGGAACGCGTTTTTCAGCGCCATCGCCACGTCGCTGGCGAGGGCCACGAAGAAATCGATCTCCTCGCGCTTGAAGGCCTTCTTGTCCCTCTTCTGGCCGAGGAGCAGGACGCCCAACAGGGTATCCTGGTGATAACACGGGATCGTGGCGACCGCCTCGAAGCTCTTCATCTGGTACATCACGGCCAGGAGGAGCTTTTCCACCTCTTCCAGGTCGACCCAGAGGCTCCTGTCCTTCAGGAGCGCCTTGATCCGGCTCATCAACAGGCCCCCGCTGTGGACGAGCGAGGCGTGCGAGCGGTCCGCGAAGAACCGTATGAGCGGCGAGGAGGCGTCCACCCGCAGCAGGCCCGCGGGTATCTTGGCGCCGACCTTGCCGCGCGTGATCGTCACGATATAGCTGTCCCGGGAGCGTTCGTAGAGCAGGATGCCGGCGTGCTGCACGCGCACCTTGCGGATGATGGTGCGCAGGATCAACCGGATGAGCGTCTGGGGCTTGTGGACAAGGATCATGTTCCTTGCCGCGCGCTCCAGCTCTTTCTTGTAATTGACCCTCATATGTGTCCGGGACGGTTTTTAGAATCTTTTGCGGTAGAACAGGCGCACGATGTGCTGCGTGTCCAAGACCGCCAGGGCCCCTCCAAATGGATCGTAGGACGTCGTCCCCACCGGTGTCAGACCGCCGACGCCAAACATGAAAACAAGTTCCGACGACGGGTCCACGTTGACCCGCGTTTCAAAAAAGATATTGTGGTGGCCGTAATAGATCTCCCGGCCCGACGCGTTGAGCTCGAGCATGTCGACCCAGCGCGCGTAGGTGTACTTGAAAAAGAACGCCAGCCGGCGTAACGGCCTGTACGCCACCTCCAGGCCCGCGTGGTTCATGTTGTCATCGATCTGCCCGGCCTTCTTGTTAGCATTATACGCGAAATCCAGGTAAAATTCCAAATCTTCCCATGGCCGGTAGCTGAAGCCGTACTTCAGGATGTCCACGTATTCGTACGGCGGCAGGTCAAAGCCCGTCTGGCTGTAGAGGAACGGGATGGGCTCACGGTAGACCTTGCCGTCCTCGATCAAGGTCGTGAAGCTGGAGCTGTTGAAGAGGCCCCGCGGGTAGTTGTCCGTGGCGGCCGTGAAGTCGTTCGTGCGCTCCCAGACCTGATGGAGGGAAAAGTGCTCATTGACGTCGTATTCAAGGCCCACCGAAAAGGTGCCCACCGACGGGTCCTCCCCGCCCTGGATGGCCGTGTTGACCAGGGGCTTGCCGGTCGTGGCATCGAAGATGTAGGGGTCCAGCCCCGCCTGGCAGTCCGGCATGTCCTGGCGGATGCCTAAAAACTTCGCGCGCAACCTGTCGTTCACCGGGTATTCCAGCTCCAGGCGCGCCACGTTCTCGATGAAGCCGCCGGAGACCGCCTTGTGCACGTTGCGGATATCGATGAGCCCTTCCAGGAGCCGTTCGAAGAGGAGGGCGCTGCCTTCCACGCGCAGGCCGATGACGTCGCGTCCCGTGTCAATGCCGTTGCCGATCCCGAAGACCTCGATATCCTCGAACCGCATGGAAGGAGTCAGCCCCGTGTAGAGGTACAGCGGGTGCTTGCGGAAAGAGATGTGGCGCGACCAGAACTCGTCGTCGCGCGTCTGGCGGTACGTGGAGAGCGACGCGTCGAAGCCGTCCTCCATGCGCACGAGGTTAAAGCGCCACTTGAGGAAAGCGTCCTCCTCCCCGCCGCGCCGGATCCCGAAGTAATCCTGCTCAAAGAGCTCATCCTGCGGCAGCCGGCCCAGCCAGGAGAAAAGATACGCGTTGCCGCGCCGGCGCGAGACAAAGGTGTCGTTGGAGCGGTCGAAGTAGGAGTCCGAGTACGCGAGCTCGGCCATCAGCTTGTTGCCGACCACGGGCTCGAAGGCGGTGTCCACGGCCACGACGTTGTTCATGCCGTCGAGCACGTCCTCCTTCCAGCCGAAGTGGCCGGTGTGCGTGAAGCCGACGCTGAGGTTATACGCCAGGTCCCTGGTCACGCGCAGGGCCTCGGCGTAGGTCTTGAAGTCGCCGTAATCCTGCCACAGGTCCTTGGGCGAGGCGACCGAGGCATCGACCTTCGTATCCCCGTCGTCATAGGTGAACCTGGCCCCGCGCAGGGCGGTCAGCCGCAGGCCGTCGGAGTCGCGCGTGAAGAAGGCGAGCGCGTCATTCCAATAGCCCTTGGCAAAGTCATCCGGCACAGCGCCGGTATTCAGGTTGCCCGGCCGCCACTCGGCGAGCCACGGGCTCTCCTCCCACCAGGTGTGATTATCGGAGAGGCGCAAGGGATCGTCCGTGCCCATGGCCTGGTCCTGATACGCAATGGGATAGACGCGCAGGTAATACGGCGCGTTATCATAATCGACCCAGAGCTCGCGCAAGGGCAAGAACTCCCAGTGGACCTTCTGGGAAGGGATGTTGAAGATGTTGAGGAAAGTGGTGTTGACGGTCGTGGCCGTGGTGCGGCCGCCCACGACCTTGATCTCCGGCAGGGCCATGGCGTCGCCGTTGGAGAGGGTCGGCACGATCTCATTGATGGTCTTTCCGGTATTGGACCAGTACTTGAGCTCGAACTCAGCCGTGTCCCCGCCGGCGCCGTTCAGGGTAAAGGTCTGGGTCTTGCCCGTGAAGCTCCAGGGATCGACGGTGATGTTGGCGTGCGCCTTGACGTGGTCAAGCCCCGCCTCGCTTAAATCCTTCGTGTCCACGTCCACGCGTATCCTGTTGTAGACGCCCGGGTCATAGGTATTGTGCTTGGCCGTGCCGAAGAGGATACGGTAGTTCTTTTCGTTCAGGTCGGCGTTGGCGTCCCGCCACACGAACTCCTTGTCCTCGGAGCGCACGCCCATCGCCACCTGATACACCCCGCTCACGCTCACGTAATCGCTGACAGGCCGGCCCGGCGCTACTTCCTCCACGACAGACCGACCCGGCCCTGCTTCCACCCCGACAGGCCGACCCGGCCCTGCTTCCACCCCGAAAAGCCGGCCCGATCCCGCTTCTTTCGTTCCCGCCGACTTTCGCCCAGGCGCGGTCCGAACAGGCCCTGCCGCCTCCCGCGCAAAGAACGTGGACGGCTCCGGTCGCGTGACCCCGGCCCGTTGGGCCTCTGCCTCATCGAGGGCTAGCGTCACGAGCCCCCCGCGGGAGAGGCCGATCTGGTCTTTTATCTTCTGGATGTAAGCCGCCGCCTCAGGGTTCAGCGGGTCCACCAAAAGGACCTTATTGAACTCCAGGAGCGCGTCGTCGAAAAGCCCTTGCTTGTAATAATCAAGGCCGAGCGAAAAGAGAAACTCCGAAGACGGCGTCGACCATGCCATCCCCGGAGGCACAAAAAACGTCAAGATGAGGAGTAAAGCGAGGGACTTCTTAAGCTTCACAACGGCAGGCACCTACTTCTTCATCAACCTCTGCAGCACTTCTTTTTCCAGCTCCTCCAAAATGAGCGGCTTGTGCACGCAGGCCTCTATGTGGAGGGGGTTAAGCGCGTCGAGCACCTCTTTGTCCTCGACGCCTGTCACCATGATCACCGGCATGCTGTTGCCGGACTCGCGGATACGCCTGAGCGTCTCCACCCCGTCTATGCCGGTCATGCGCACGTCCAGGAGCATCAGATCGGCCCGCTGCCTCTGCAAGAGCTCCAGGGCCTCTTCCCCGCTCTCAGCCGTGAGCACCTCGACCTTCCGGCGCTTAAAGAAATTCTTCAGATATTCGCGGACGTCTATCTCGTCATCAACGATCATCAACCGCGGCATGCGCCCTCCCCCATAGCTCCATGCTCCCAAAACCCCAACTCTAGACACTCCGTCCTAAAACAAAAATTGTGGCATTATCATACCACAACTTTTGTTTAAGTCAAGCGTTAATAGCGAGTTACACTCTTAATATAAACTTTTTAAAACTTTTGTGAAATACCCTCCTGTCAACCTGTTTATCAAAGCCGTTAACTCCTGTAACCGCAACTCCTTATCAATGCGCTCCTTCCCTATTGCGTCGGACTCGGCCATTTCGATCTGAATCTTGCGACGCTCAAAATACAGTCTCGTCACCTCCGCCAAGATATCGTTACGAAGCTGCACCATGAGTTTCGAACGCGTATCAATGGACGTCTGATGCTCATTATAAACCAGATCTCCAAGTTCCCATTGGAGTGACACTCCCCAGTCGGTCGGCCCCACGGCAAAGGCGCCTGACGAAGAGCCATAGACCGTCTTGTCGTAGCCCAACGTGAGATCCGGCATGAACGCACGCAGGCTCGCCCGGCGGCGCCAATCCTTGATCTTGTCGTTGCTGACCTCAGCGTAATCCGTCGCCATCCGCTGGACCTCTTCGATGGTAGGCTCGTGGATAAAGGCCGCGGCGGGAACCGTCCCTGTGGCGGCTGCCGGGATCTGCGTCCGCACCAAGGGATCAAGGGTGTAGAGACCCGTCTTGGTCGCGTACAAAACAACCGTGCCAAAGCCGGTGATCGAACGCCCCTCGAAGATACGGGCGAGCTCCACCCAGCCAGCGCCTTCTTTCAGATACAATCCTGTGCGGGTCAAACACAAGACCTCCCTGAGGACCGGATGAATAAAGACCCTTCGCACCGAGGCATAGTCCAGGCCGCTCAAGGGCAAAGCTTGCCAGGTTCCCCCGCCATCACGCGTCTGAAAGACGCCGGATGTCGTGGCAACACACACCTGGCCCGGTTCGGCCTCGAGACCAGCTATGTCTACGACTTTCCTTTCGGGCCCGGCCGAGGTCTCCTCGTCGTCCGAAGCATCCGACGATGCCTCTTGGGGGATCTCCTCTGCCGCGGCTCCGGCATCGAAGACCTTCTCCCACGCCTGCGCCTGACCCGCGTCGACACTCCGGTAGACGCCTTCCGGCACCGCGGCATAAATGACTTGCCCGGTGCCGAAGAGTTCGGCGGCAACGGCATCTTCAAAAGGCACCGGCAACCGAGACCACTCCGTATCGCTCGACCGGCGGACGAACAATCCGGCCCGCGTAGAGACGACCAACACCCCGTCTTCAAGCCGGACGGCGCTGACGCACGCCCGCTCGGCACGATCGCTGCGCCCGAAGACCTGCCTGGCCTTCAGGGTGAACGTATCAACGACGAACAAGCCTCTCTCCGTGGCCGCCAGGACGTCGCGCGAGTACGCGTACGAGCGTATCTCGTTGACCCGGCAACTCTCAAAAGGCACCCCGCGCACGCGGCGAAAGGCGGCCCTCTTGGTGATATCCTTCACAAAGAGACCATCCTGCGTGCCGACGAACAACACATCAGGGTCCATCTGCGAAAAGGTGACCGCCGTCACCTCCCTGCCGTCCAAGCCGGCCGCGTCCACAGACTCCTGTGCGTAGACCAGCCCGACCGCCGCAACATCCGTTGTCCCAATAGCCGCCGCGCCGGCGAAAAAGGCGGCCAAAAAAACGATCTTCCTCATCTCCAGAACCCCTTTCTTTCAGTTTCGTTTCATATCGGACAAACGCCTCCTCACATCATCGAGTTCATCGACGATCTTCTCGAACTCCGAGTAATCGCGCTCAACGACCGGCGTGGTGAAGTGCTTCTGGAGCCGGCGACGCAGCTGCTCGCGCCGCCTCGCCAGACGCTCCGCCTCCTTCTTGCGTGTCTCCATGACGATCATCTTACCCTCCTTCTGCTT
>CAZDLS010000016.1:0-19647 GCA_964506425.1 uncultured Planctomycetia bacterium
AAGCGAATTTGAAGACCGGCCGCGGTCGTGGACCTGCCCCTCCTCCTGCCCCTACCCGCCTCCTGCCCCTACCCCGCATCCTCCCCTACCCCGCATCCTGCCCGTTCCACTGCAGGTCGTCCATGACCTTCTGGGCCACGTTGGTCAGGTGGTCGCCGATCTTCTCCAGGTTGCTGACCATGTCGATGAAGACGACGCCGGACAGGACATTGCACTCCCGGCGTTCCAGGCGCCCGACGTGGTTGTCCTTCAAGCAGTTCCTCAGCCTGTTCACCTCGTTCTCGCGCTCCAGGACGCGACGGGCCTCCCTCATATCGTTCGAGGCCAGGACGCTCTTCGCCGATTCGGTCATCAGGGTGACCTCCTCGCGCATCCTCTTCAACTCCTCGACAGCCATGCGCGAAAAAGACATCTTGCCGGCGATCTTCTTCTCGGCCAATATCATCAGGTTCTCGGCGTGGTCGCCTATCCTTTCGACGTCATTGATGACATGGATAAGGGCGGGTATCTTTTTGGACTCGCCCGGACTCAACTCCTCCTGCATCAGCTTCACGAGATAATCGGTGATCGCCTCCCGGAGGCTGTCCACGGCATCTTCGCCCTTCGACACCCTTGCCAGCAGGCGGCTATCGTTCGCAAAGAAACCGTCGGTCGCCTGCTGGACCATCCGCTGGGTCAACCCCATCGTCCGGATGATCTCCCGGGTGGCCGCCTCGATCGCCAGCGACGGCGTGCCTATCAGGTGGGGCTCCAGATAACGGGGGAGGCTCTCGACGTCTTCGCCCTCCTCCCCCTTGACGAAACGGCTGAGGAATTTGACGAAAAGGCCGACGAACGGCAGGAAGATCAGCGTCGTGATGATCTTGAACAGCGTGTTCGCATTGGCGATCTGGCGCATCAGCTCGCCGGACGTGTGCCGCGCCAGGCTCTCGAACAAAAAGAGAAAGGGCAGGAAGATAAGGACGCCGGTCACATTGAAGATCAGGTGAGCGACGGCGGCCCTGCGCGCGGAAAGGTTGGTCCCCAAAGAAGCGAGCAGGGCGGTGACGCAGGTGCCGATATCGCAACCCAAGACAAGAGGAATGGCCCCCTGGAGGTCCACCAGGTTCGCCGCCGCCAGCGCCAGGACGATGCCTGTCGTCACGGAACTGCTCTGCATGATGGCCGTGACGGCCGCGCCCGCGGCGATCCCAAGCAGCGGATTACGGCTGAAGTTGACAAAGAAATCTTTGATCGCCGAGTCCTGGCCCAGGGGCCGGATGGCGTCGGTCATGAAATTGAGGCCCAGGAAAAGGATGCCGAACCCCAAAATGAACTCACCGATATGCTTGTGGTTTTTTTGCTTGGCCAGGAGCATCACCAGCATGCCGACGGCGACGATGGGCAGGGCAAGGGATGTCAGCTTGAAAGCGATCAATTGTCCCGTGACGGTCGTGCCGATGTTGGCGCCAAAGATCACGCCCAGGGCCTGGCGGAGCGTCATCAGGCTCGCGTTGACAAAACCGATGACCATGACGGTGGTGACGGAAGACGACTGGATGAGGCTGGTGATGCCGGCACCGACTACGACCCCTTTGACCGGATTGTTGGTCAGGCTCGAGAGGAGCCGCCGCGTGCGGTCGCCCGAGGCCTTGCGCAGCCCCTCGCTCATCTGCCGGATGCCGAAGACAAACAAGCCCAGCCCGCCGACGACGCTAAAGATGATTTCCTTGATCATGCCCGCTCCCGCTTGACGCTTGGACCGCTTCTTTATCCCGCAATATTAAGGTAACGATAGACACAGAAAGTTATTTTCACACACCATTATAACAAACTCTTTCTTTTTATCCATTTTCATTTTTACGAAGGTCACATTTATTTTTGGGCACAATTCTAACCCCCTTGATTTAAAATAGTTGCAAAAAAGGGAGCGCTGTTATCGGCGGCCCGCCGTCCGCTTGAATTTTGCGTCTGCGTGGACGATGCTTTTATTAGGCATATGGATTTTTTCATCCCTCATAGAGGTAAGAACGATGAGCCGTTTTATCAAAGGCACGGCGTTCCTTGTGTGCCTGCTCCTCTTCATCGCGCCCGTCCCCGCGCGTCAAGGGCTCCTTTTGCCGGGTGACCCGACCCGGGCCGCCGTGGCCCAGATCCCGCTCCTCCCTGAATATTTCTCCATCACCGCCATCCCCCCCGTGCCGGCACCCTTGATAGATTTCGCCCCCTCGGCCCTGGGCCCGGCCGGGCGCCTGACCCCGCCCGCCCCCTCCGAGGGAGGCTGTGATGCCTGCTCCGGGACCGCCGTGGAGCCGGTACGCGTGGAGCCGGTGCGCATGGAGCCGGTGGGCATGGAGCCGGTGCGCTTGGAGCCGGTGCGCGTGGTGGTCGACGACGCCTTTTCTCATTTGGCGGTCCTCGAACCGGTCCCCATCCTCCTGCCGAAGCTGGAGGGCCGGCTGTGGATGAGGGCGGAGCTGGGAAAGATCTTCAACCCCGACCCCTGGCAGACATATCTTTATCTGGAAGAGATGACCGCACGACAGGCCTCCTGCGGCCGGCGCGACACACAGGAAGTCCGCAAGACCTTGAACGCCTTTTACGTCAAAAAGGAACAGGGCGAAGAGAGAAGGAAGATCCGCGAGAAGTGGACACAAGTCCTGGGCATCGACGTCTGGTATCCGTACTTCAAGGTCAAAGATGCGGAACGATGGGTCAAAAAAAGATTCAGCTTCCGCATCCGGAAGCTGAAGTGCAAACCCCTGGTCAAGCGGGGCCTCGCCCAATACATCTGCGAAAAACGGTTTTGAGTCCTCCTGACCGGCCTACACCCCCTCCTTGTTAAAACGGGCCTTCACCCCGTTCCCTCCATCTCCAACGCTTCGGCCTCGGCCGTCAACTCCTTGAAGACGACCGCCACGTCCCCATAGGACGGCGGGTTCGTCAACGAACACGGCCACACGATGGTCCGCGAAGGGTGACGGTATGCCAACGGGTCGTCGGAGTAGACCTTGACCGGCAACCGCGGCTTCACGAGCAGGTGGACGTGGATGCGGTAGCTCAGATATCTGGGTGACAGGACGTTCAGCCGCACCACGGCCTGGCGCCCCGCATAGGACCCCTCGGTGACGACGACCTCAGGAAGGACCTTAGGATTGAAGGTCTGCTCGGAGGCGATAAGTCGATTGACGAAGGCCAGGGCCTGATAGAGATAGCGTGAGATCCTGATCTCGGCGAACGAGCTCAAGGCCCACACGATGATGAGCCCCACAAAGGCCGAGATGAGTATCTGGATGACAACATCGAGGGTCGTCATCAATCGGAGGGCTGCTGCGACCAATTATAGGACAAGATCTCTTCTTCCGGCGGGGTGACGGCCTGCCCGTCGGGCGGCGGGGCCTCTATCGTCTCTTCTGCGGCCGGGAAAGGAGACGGCGGGACCGGGACCGGCTCGGGCTCCACTGTCCCCCAATCTGCCTGAAGCCCTTTAGGCGCTTCAGGCACAGGTTCCTCCTGCGCCGCCGGCGTCACACGCGTGCCGTCTTGCGTCTCCAGGAATTCCACATCGTCCATCCAGTACGTCAAGGGGATGCCGGCGACCTCCATCCGGACAGAGGTCTCATCCTGCGCGATAAGCTTCCCCTCGACCGTCTGCCCTGACTTGAGCTGGAGGCGATCCTGCGCGAGGAGCGGACCGGCAACAAAAAGACTCAACGCAACCAAAAGGACCTTCTTCATCACGCCCCCTCTTTCCGAACGGCCTGTCTCCCTGACGCTACCCGGTCAAAAAGTCTCAAAATGTGAGACGCACAGACCTGGCCCAAAAGTCTCATCCGGGGGAGCCGCTTGACGACCTTGCGGCGCTCGCGGAGCCCGCCGGCCGCCGCGATCCCCGCATCTACTTCATGGCCTGGTAGATCCCGTAACTGGCGCCCGCCGCCAAGGCGGTGTTCAACAGCGCGCAGCCGGCGTTGAAAAAGACCATCGCCGACAAAAAAACGGCGGCCAGGAACATCTTGATCCTCATTGTGCCCCCTTCTTCTTTTGTGTCCCGTCATCTTGCTTCGGATGCATGAAAAGGATCCTGACGTATTCGGTGATCAGCTGCCTTTCGGCGTCTTCGATATCGGTAAAGAGGACGCCGATACGGTATGTCTTCTTGGGAAGCCGCGGGAAAGAGTACACGACCAACCCCCGGGCGGCGACCCGCTCGCTCTTGCCCTTCTGGATCATCAGGCTGAAACTGATCTCTATCTCGGTGCCCTTGGGGATCTCGGCGTCCACGAGAAAGCTGACCCCCACCTCGCTGATATCCACGGCGTGGCCGGTGCGCGTCTGCGTGCCGATCTTCAGCCTGACCTCCGGCGGCTTGTCGACCCTGAAAAAGAGGGTGACATCCAGCGCCACCCGCGGGAACTTCCTCTTTTCAAGGACGGAATCTTGATGCTCTGTCATCGCGTACCCCCCCTTTTTTTTGGCTTGCCTATCTCGCCGGTATAACGATCCTCTGGGGTTCTTTCTTGCGGTGCGGCTCCAGCAGCTCCAGGAAACCGGGGTGCGGCGCGCCGCCAAGCCGTTGGGCCTCGTCGGCGTAGCGGATGGCCGCGTCAAAATCCTTCGCGTCATAGGAGACGACCGCCAGGTTCACGTACGCCACGGCGTAATCGGGCGCGAGGTCGATCGCCTTCTTAAGCGACGCGACGGCCTCCGCGTGCCTGCCGAGGCGCAGGTACGCCGTGCCCAGATTATTGTACGCCTCGACGAAGGCGGGGTCGATCTCGATGGCCTTCTCGTACGCGGCGAGGGCCTTGGCGACGTCGTCGAGCTTCTTGTAGGCGTTGCCCAGGTTGTTGTAGGTCTGGGCGAAATCCGGATCCAGGCGCACGGCCTCTTCGTACCACGTCAGGGCCTCTTCGAGCCTTCCCATGTTCTGATAGACGTTGCCGAGATTATAGTAGGAGCCGGCGTACTGCGGGTTCACCTCGATGGCCTTCTTGTACATCAGGATGGCTTCTTCATGCCGGCCGCTGTCCTCATAGACATTGCCCTGATTGTTATAAGAGAGCGCGTAGTCGGGCTCGGCCTCCTGCGCCTGCCCGTAGAGCGCCTCGGCCTCCTCGCCCCGGCCCTGGTCGCGATAGATATTCGCCAGGTTGCTCAGGGCCATCGCGTGATCGGGGCGCTGCGCCAATACCTTATTATACAACACGACGGCCTCTTCTGCGCGCCCCTTCTCCTTATAAATATTGGCAAGGTTGACCGTCGCGCGGATGCTGCCGGGCGCGTAACGCAGGGTCCGCTCATAAAAAGCCTCGGGCTCCTTCCAACAGGCGTTCTGCGCCCCCGTCAGGAGCGAAGAGGCGGCCAAGAGCACCGCCAGGGCCGCGAAGGCCACGGGCCGCAGGACCCGGCGTTCCCAGAAGGCGCTCAGGCTCCCGGCCACGATCATAAAAAAGCCTATCGACGGCAGGTAGAGCCAGTGTTCGGCCAGGACGGCGTTGACGGGAAAGAGGTTCGAGACGGGCAAGAGAGCGATCAGGAACCACTGGATAGAAAAAGAGACGGTCTTCTTGCGGCGGACCGTCGCCCCGGCGAGGAAGACCAGCGCCGACAGAAGGACGATACCGCCGAGCACCCTCGGGTCCGTAAAAGGCAGGCGGGGCAGGCCGTACTCCATATGGAGGTGCGCGGGCCGCACGAGGAGCGCGGCGTATCGTGTCAGCGCCGCGAAGAAGCCGGAGAGGCGCTGCGCAAAGGTCATCGTGTTCGCGGGATCCGACAAGAGGTCTTGCACCGCGACCGCGCGGCCGAGGATATAGAGACCGGTGATGACGATAAGGGAAAGGAACCTGTTCTCGTCGATCTTCTCCTTGAAGGTCAAGTGGTAGGCCAACAGGAGGAGCGGCAGGACCAGGCTCGCTTCCCGGGAGAGGAGCGCGGCCGCATAGGCGAGCGCGCCCACGGCCGTCAGGACGATAGAACGGCCGGGGCGCCGGTCGATATAGGCGATGAAGGCCGCCAGGAGAAAGACGGCCGCCATCGGATCGGAACGGCCCGAGATATAACTGACGGCCTCTGTGTGGACCGGGTGGCTCACGAAGAGCAGGGCCGCGAACAAGGCGAGCAGCCGGTCGGCGCTCAGCCGGTAGGCCAGACCGAAGACGCACAGGGCGGCCAGGATATGCCAGAGCAGGCTGACCACGTGGTATCCGCGCGGATCGAGCCTCCAGAGGCGGTAATCGGCCATGTAGGTCAACATCTGGAGCGGCCGGTACGCGTGGGACTCCTCGCCGTGCCCGGCCAGGATGTTACCCTCAAAGAGCTTGAGGGCGTTGGCCACGTTTTTGATCAAGGGGTTTTCGACGATCAGGTGCTGGTCGTCCCACAAAAAGGCGCCGTCGAGTGAGTTCGCATAGACGCCTATCCCCAAAAGGACGATCGCAAGGAGGGAGAAGATCAGGAACTTTTTGTCGTTCATGCAAAAACAGCGGCCTAAGGTGTCTCTCCGGCGGCCAGGACGCGGGAGATCTCATCGCTGAAAAACGTTACGACCACGCCCGCGGATTCGAGCCGGATGAAATCGTTCGTCTGTTCCACCAGGCGGCCTTCGATGACCGTGCCGGTCTTGAGGATGATCTTCACGAGACCGGGCTCAGGCGTTTCCAAAAAAGGCTCCGGCTCCCCGGTCGGCTGCGCCGGCGCGCTGGAAACGGCTGCACCGCGGGACGCCGCCTCCTCTTTTGCCGCAGGGGACGCCGGCATGGCGACGCCGTGACCCAGCTGACCGAGCAACGCGCCGCCGCGCTGCGCCGCCGTCTGCATGCTCTGGCCATAAAGACGTGACGCCGTGCTCCCGATAAGGCCGCCGGCGCTGGAAGGCCCCTTGTCCTTATCGCCTTCGCCTTCCTTCTCCTCATCTTTATCTTTGCTTGCCGCCGCGCCGGCCGCGCCCGTCGCCGTCAGGAGCGCGCCGTACTCCAACATCGACTGGGCCCACACCGGCGCCGCTCCCATGAGATAAAGAAGCACGAGGCTGACGATAAAAGTCTTCATGGCTTTAATAGTTCGTCGGATAGAGGAGGTTCGTCTCCCTCTTCACCCTTTTGGCGCGCGCCTGGGCCCGTTTCTTGCGGTGCTCCATGACGCGCTTCTGTTTCTCTTCCTTGCGCAGGACGCGCTCCCTGCGCTTCCGCGACTCCTGCTTACGCTCCTCGCCCTTCACGTCACCCACGCGCCAAGGCGAAAGGATCACCTTTTCGTCTTCTGACGCCGGCGCACGAACCTGCCCGGTGACGACGCGCTCCGCGGACTCCTGAAGGGCCGGCTCAGGACCGGCCGGCCCGCGTTCGGCGACCTCCCCCTGCTTCTCCTGTTTCGCCTCCTCGTCAGGCGCCTCTTGGGCCCGGGCGCACATGCTCAACAGGCCGTAGACGACCGCCAAAGAGAAGACCCGCCGCGCGCCCCACCGCATCACTTTTTGACCTCGACAACCTCCACGCTCTTGCCGGCCGGCGCCGGCGGATTCTCCATCGCCTCTTTGATCTCTTTCTGCCGGCGGATCTCGTCCACGATCGACTGCAGGTCCTTCTGATAAGCCAGCGTCGCCTCCTTGACCTCCTGCCAGCTCCGGACCAGCTCCTCTGCGTCTTTGTGAAGGGCGGCCTGCTTCAGCTTCAATTCCTTGATGTCCGTCAACAGGGAACCCCTCTCCTTTCCGGCGCCTTTGAGCTCCTGCTCGATACCGGTCAGACGATCGGAGGTCCCGTGCGTCTTTTTGTCGAGATCCCCGTAGACGCGCACGAACTCCTGGTGCAGGAAAAAGACGCCTGCCCCGCACAGCCCTGCCGCGGCCAGGGTCACCAGGACAAAAAACCACAACCACCCGATCGAACGCACGCGACCTTTCTCTTCCTTGAGGGAGACCTGTTGCGGCTGAGGTTGAGGGACTTGAAGAGGTTCTGTCATGGGGAATGCTAAGACCTTGCGCCCAGGAGGACTCGAACCCCCAACGCCCAGCTCCGAAGGCTGGCGCTCTATCCATTGAGCTATGGGCGCGTCGTGAAACTCCGCCGTCCGGCTGTCCGTCTCACTTTTTTCAAGATAGCACAAAGGGAGGGGAAAATCTACGCCTTTCGGGGACGGCGGGCTTTAGACGATCTCGCAGGTCGGGCCCAGGATGCGGCAGGCGGCGCGCAGGGCAGGGCCGGTCGCGGGCTTCACCCACGGATGGGCCGGCGGCCGCACAGGGGAGTTCAACTGTATCTTTTCGGGACGGATCCGGTCGATGACCTTCCTCATCTCTTTCAGATAGGCCGGACCGTCGTTGAGTCCGCGCACCAACATCACCTCGACCCAGAGCGCGCCCTTGAACTCTTCCCGGAAACGCACCAGGCCCTTGATGATCTCCTCGACGCTCAGGCCCGGCAGGGGCTGGTCGACCTTCTCGAAGACCTCCTGCGTCACCGCATCCAGGGAGGGCACCACGATGTCGGCGTCTTTGAGGTCGCGGCGGACGCGTTCGTTCGTCAGGAGGGCGCCGTTCGTCAAGACGGCGACCGGACAACCGGTCATCTTCTTCGCCTCGCGGATCAGGCGGCCGATGCCGGTGTGCAGCGTCGGCTCACCCGACCCGGAAAAGGTGACGCAGTCGATGCGCGTCTCGGCAGGCTTGTGCCGCCAAAAGCTCCTGAGCTCCGCCAGGAGGACCCGCTCATCGACATAGCGCCGCCTCCTGCCGGTCTTCGTCACGGTCCTGCTGAGCTGGCAGTAGACGCAGTCAAACGGGCACACCTTGTAGGGCACCGTGCTGATGCCCAGGGAATGGCCCAAACGCCTCGACATGACCGGCCCGTATATATAGCGCATTTCCCGCTCCCGCCTTCCCTGAAAAAAAGGGGACAGGCTACTTTTCCTAAGTGAAAAAAGGGATAGCCTGTCGCGCGACAAGCTATCCCTCTTCTTGCTCAAAAACAATGGGTCTTACTTCACCACCAGGACGGAATTCTCCGAGCCGAACGTGTTGCTCGAGCGACGGGAGCACTTCGGGTCCGTGATCCAGTTCCCATCGATGACGAACTTGTACTCGTAGGTGCCGCACGGCACGGTGGCCGCGGCCTTCCATAGGCCCTTGCGGTCCTTTTGCGCCGTCAGGCTGGCCGGGTTCCAGCTGTTGAAGTCGCCCGCCACCCCCACCCAGTTCGCGGTGGGCGCGGCAATCTTGAACTCGACCCTCTTTGCCGTTGTTATCCTCTTCGCCATAGCCCCCCCCTCCTTGTTAAGTAGAGAACATATTCTATAAGGACGGCGTCCTCTTGTCAAGAAATCTAAAGCGCGACGATGACGATACCGTTCCTGTCCGCCCGGGCGACACATTCGGGCCGGTCGATCATCAGGGTCTTGCCGGCCTCGATGGCGAGGCACCGGCCGCGCACCCGCGCCAGGTGCCGGATGGTGCGCGGCCCCACGACCGGTATGTCGAACCGCATGTCCTGATTGGGCTTGCTCACCTTGACGACGACGATGCCGCCGTCGGAGACGCGTCCGGCGCGCCGGATGGCGGCGTCCGTCCCCTCGATCGCCTCGACCGCGACGATGGCGCCGTCGTTGACGATCAGGGTCTGGCCGATATCAAGACCGGCCACGCGCTTGGCCATTTCGAACCCGAGCCGGATATCCTGCCACATCCGCTCATCCGGCTGTGTGCGCGTCATGACCCCCTCTCCGGGAAGAAACCTGTCCAAAAAGAGCGTCGAGTCGATCAGCTCGATGCCGTGGTCCGCCAGCATGTCCGCGACGGCCGAAAAGATGGTGTCCGGCCGTTTGTCCCGGACCGCCGCCAAGAGCCTCTTCAGGGTATCGTCCCCCACGTCCTTGTAAAAGAGATTGCGGGGGCTGACCTGGCCGGCCATGATCACCTTGGCGATCCCCTCGGCCTTGAAGATGTCGAACATCCGGCCGTAATCCTTGAGGCTGAGCCAGTAGACCTTCTTCACCAGGGGCACGATCCACGGCGAGGTGTCTTTTTTGATCGCGACGGCCACCACCTCGAGCCCCCGGTCCACGGCCGCCCGCGCGAACATCAAGGGGAACTTGCCGTTGCCGGCGATCAGCCCGATCTTCTTGACACCGTTGAGGTCATTCAATGGCAGATCCCGCGCTCGGAGGTCGAGATAAAAGCCACCACCTCATCCACCTCCGGGCAGGACGGGACGGTCTTCTTGATCTCCTCCAGGGCGTGCTGTTTGCTCAGCCCCGATCGAAAGTAGATCTTGTAGGCGGCCTTGAGGTCCTTGATCGTCCCGGCGCTCACGCCCGCGCGCCTGAGGCCCACGAGATTGAGGCTGTAGAAGCGCGCCGGGTGGCCGTCGCACGTCGCGTACGGGGGCAGGTCGGTCACGACCTTGGAACAGCCGCCGACGATGCACATCTTGCCCATCCGGACGAACTGATGGATGGCGGTCAATCCTCCGATCACCGCCCTGTCGCCGAGGGTCACGTGGCCGCCGAGCGTCGCGCCGTTGGCCAAGATGCAGAAGTCGCCGACGCGGCAGTCGTGGGCGATGTGGCTGTAGGCCATGATGAGGTTGTTGCTGCCGACCCGCGTGGGGTGCTCCCGCGACGTGCTCAGGTTAATGGTCACGTACTCGCGGATGATGTTGTTGTCCCCGATGACCAGCGAGCTGGGGGAACCGTCGAACTTGAGGTCCTGCGGGATGCTGCCGATGACGGCGCCCGTGAAGACCCTGCAGTGCGCGCCGACGGTCGTGTCGTTCTCGACGACGCAGAAGTTGCCGATGTGCGTCCCGCGGCCGATCTTGACCTTGTCGCCGATCACCGCATAGGGGCCGACGACCACGTCCCCGTCGAGCCACGCCTTGGACGATACCACGGCCGTGGGATGGATCTGCGTCGTGTCCATGTTCCTAGCTCTCCACTAAAGCGAACATCAGCTCCGCCTCGGCGACCACCTCGCCGTCCACGCGGGCCTTCGTCGTCACCTGGCCGGTCTTCGAGCGCAGCTTGCCGACCTCGACCTCGAGGACCAGCTGGTCCCCCGGCACCACGGGCTTGCGGAACTTGATATTGTTGGCGGCCATGAAAAAGGCCATCTTGCCGCGGTTCTCCCGGGGGCTCAGCATCAGCACCCCGCCGACCTGGGCCATCGCCTCGATGATGAGCACCCCCGGCATCACGGGCCGGCCCGGGAAGTGCCCCTGGAAGAAGGCCTCGTCGATGCTCACGTTCTTGATGCCCACGCAGCGCCGGCCCTCCTCGAGGGAGACGACCCGGTCCACCAGGAGGAAGGGGTAGCGGTGCGGCAGGATCTTCATGATGGCCGTCGCGCCGATCGAGGAGGACGCGTCCGTGCCGGCGACGGAGCGGATGCCGACCATCGCCTGCTGGACCATCTGATCGCGCATCTTCTCCAGGATACGCGTGTTGAGCGTGTGGCCGCTCTTGACCGCGATGACGTGTCCCTTGATCGCCATCCCGAGAAGCTGAAAGTCGCCGATCAGGTCCAGGATCTTGTGGCGGATGAACTCCTTGTCATAGCGCAGGCAGTTCTTCTCGATCCCCTCTTTGCCGACCACGAGCGTGTTCTCGTAGCTGGCCCCCTTGCCCAGGCCGCTCTTGATCAGCGCGTCCGCCTCCTCGGCGAGACAGAAGGTGCGCGCGCCGACGAGCTCCTCCTCGAAGACCTGGGGCGTCAGCGTCAGCTCGAGGAACTGGTCGCCCAGCGACGGCTGCGGGTAACTCAACGTGTAGGAGATCTTGAAGTCGGAGCTGGGCAGGACCACGATCGCGGAATCCTCGTCGCGGGCCCAGATCGCCGATCTCACCTTGAAGACCCGGCGCGGCACGCCCTGCTCGACGATGCCGGCCTTCTTGATGAGCTCGACGAAGCTGCGCGCGCTGCCGTCGAGACCCGGGACCTCGTTGCTGTCCAGCTCCACCAGGATATTGTCGATCCCCAGGCCCCCGAAGGCCGCCATCAGGTGTTCGATGGTGTGCACCTCGACGTTGCCCAAAGACAGGGTGGTGCGCCGGGGGTTCTTCTTGCCCGCGAGGAGCGCATGGACATCGGCCTTGACCATGGGCCTGCCGGGCAGGTCCACGCGCTGAAAGACGACCCCCATGTCCGGCCCCAGGGACCTGAAGGTCATCGTCGCGGGGTGGCCGGTATGCAGCCCCACGCCTTTTATCGATACGCTCTCCCGGACCGTCCTCTGCATGGCCTCTATTTCCCCAGGCGCTCCTCGAGCGCCTTGATCTTTTTTTTGAGCTCCGCGATCTCTTTCAACAGCTGCGGCAGCCGCTGCATCGCCGCGTAGACCTTCATCGCCTCGCGATGGGGCCGGGCCGGATACCCCGACACCATCGTGCGCGGCGCAACGGAACTGATGACGCCGGCCTGCGCCGCGCAGATGGCGCCGTCGCCTATCTCGATGTGACCGACGAGCCCGGCCTGGCCGGCGATGGTGACGTCCCTGCCGATATGGGTGCTGCCCGAGATCCCGGCCTGGGCCACGATGATGGAGTTTGCGCCGATGACGACGTTGTGCGCGATCTGGACGAGGTTGTCGATCTTCGTCCCCCGGCCTATCAGCGTCTTGTCGAAACGGGCGCGGTCGATCGTGACGTTCGCCCCGATCTCGACGTCATCTTCGACGACGACGGTACCGACCTGCGGGATCAGCTTGTGGGCGCCGTCCACCCGGACGTACCCAAAACCTTCCGAGCCGATGACCGTGCCGCTCTGGATGAAGACGCGCTCGCCAATCTGGACGCGCTCACGGATGGAGACGTTGGGATAAAGGAGGCACCCTTTGCCGATGCGCGCGTCGTGGCCGACGTAACAGCCGCCGTAGATGACGGTCTCCTCGCCGACGACCGCGCCGTCCCCGATAACGGCACAGGCCCCCACGGCGACGCCTTTGCCCAACCGGGCGGTCTTGCTGATGACCGCGCTTTTATGGATACCTTGGGGGTGCCGGATCTCGGAGGACACGAAGAGGCCGACGACCTGGGCGAACGCCAGCGACGGGTCCTGGACGCGGACGACCGGACGCCCGGCCCCGGTCACGTCCCGGGGCACCAGGACGGCGCTCGCCTTCGTCTCTTTCAAAAGGGAGACGTAACGCCGGTTCGAAAGGAACGTGACGTCCCCCTCTTCGGCCTCGCGTATCCCCTTGGCCCCTTTTATAACGGTATCGGGGTCGCCGCTGACCTCGCCCTTGACGAGGACGGCGATCTCCCGAAGGGTCTTTTTCATCCTCGGTTACTTCTTCTTGTCGCTCTTGGCCGTCTTGTTCAGCTGGTCGACGATGTCCTGGGTGACGTCCGCGCTCGCGGCGCCGTACAAGAGGACGCGGTCGTTGAAGATGAAGTCATAGCCGTTCTTCTGGGCGTACGTCTGGATCACCTTCTCGATGTCCTGCAGGATCTCCTTGAGTTTCTCGTCGCGGTCGCGGCGCAGGTCCAGGGCGACCTCCTGGCTCATCTGGCGCAGCTTGTTGCTCTTCTCCTCGAGCTCCTTCTGCTTGACCGCTTTCTCTTTCTCGCTCAAGAGGGACATCTTGTCTTCCAACCCCTTGATCTCGGTAGCGATCTGCTCCAAGTCTTTCTCCTTCTCCCCTTGGACGGCCGACAGCTTATCGTCGTACTCGTGCGTCTTTTCGTACTGGTCGAACGCCAGCGAGAGGTCCACGTAAGCCATCTTGCCGGCCGCGAACGCCGGCACCGCCGTCACGCAAACAAAGAGAACCGCCAAAGCAATGGTCCGCATCTTCATCGTCCCTTCCCCTTTCTTAAAAACCGTGGCTCATGCTAAAGTGGAACCGCCCCTCCCTGTCCTTCTTGCCCGGTTGCTTATCGAGCGGGATGCCGTAATCAAGCTTGAGCGGCCCGATGGGCGTCTTGACGCGGACCCCGAGGCCCACGCCGGTCTTGAACCCGCCGTTGCCGAAGTCCGAAGACTCCGCCCAGACGTTGCCCGTGTCGATAAAGACCGCCCCTTTAAGAAAATCCAGGAGCGGCACCGTGTATTCGACGTTCGCGACAAAGAGGGTCTCCCCGCCCAGGGGGTCCGCCGTCACCGGGTCGATGGGCCCGACGCTGCGCTCCTCGTACCCGCGGATGGTGTTGGCCCCGCCCGCGTAAAAACGCTCGTAAATGGGGACTCTTTCTTCTTCCCCGTAAGGCATCACCACGCCGGCGCGCGCCTGGAGCTGCAGGACGCACTTGCCGAAGACCGGGAAGTACTGCGTGGCGAGGGCGAAGAACTTATTGAAGTCCTTCGTCCCGCCGAGAAAGCCGCCGGCGACCTCGGTCGAGCCGCTCAGCACGTAGCCGCGCGTCGGGCTGAAGACATTGTCGGTCGTGTCGCGCGTCAGGACGAACTCGATGCTGCTGAGCCAGTTCTCACCCTCCTCGGCCCTGAGGTCCGCGGTGGCGGAGGCGTCGACGTCGGAGATCTGCACCTGTTCCAGCCGGTAGGTCGCGCCGCCGCGCACGAACTCGGAGAACTCCTTGCCGAAGCGCAGGTCGCCGCCCGCCCGCTCCTCGACGTAACCGTAGCCGACGTCCGCTTCCCGGTCGTGGGTACGCTTGTAGATATCGAAACCGAACGAGACGGGGTGGTCGAACCACCACGGCTCCGTGAAGCTCAACTCGTACGTCTGGCGGACCGACCCCCACTCGCCGCGCAGCTTCACGTCCTGGCCGGCGCCGGTGAAGGTCTGCCAGTTGCGCCAGTCGAAGTTCTTCTGCTCCACCTCGAGAAATCCGACGAACTGGTCGATGCTGCTGTACCCGCCGCCGAAGCTGAAGGACCCGGTCTTCGCCTCCTTGACCTCCACGATCAGGTTCTGCCGGTCGGGGGCCGAGCCCTCCTCGGTGTCGTAGCCGACCTCCTCGAAGAAGCCGAGGTTATAGAGGCGCTCCTTGCTGCGCTTGAGCTTGTCGCCGTCGAAGCGCTCCCCGGGCAGGATGCGCAGCTCGCGGCGGATGACCTTGTCGCGCGTCTTCAAGTTCCCGCGCACATCGATGCGCTCGACATACGCGATCTGGTTCTCGACGATGGCGTACGTGATGTCGACCTGACCCGTGGCGGCGTCCAGGGCCGTCGATTCGCGCACCTGGACAAAGATGTACCCCTTGCCGAAATAAAAACCTTTGATGTTGGCCGCGTCCTCGCGCAAGGCCTGTTCCGAGAAGGTCCCGCCCTCGAGGCACGCCGCCAGATGCCCCCGGACCTCTTCGGCGCTGAAGACCTCTGTCCCCGTGATCGCGATGCGCCCGACGGTGTAGTGCTTGCCCTCCTCGACGCGTATCCGCAGATAGATCCAGCCGTCCGGATCGATGTCAAGCCGGTAATCCACCCGCACGTCCAGATATCCGTTCTGCAGGTAAAAGGCCTTGACGCGCCCTATGTCCTCGTTAAGCTGCTCCTCCTTGAAGTAACCGGGCCGCAGGAGCCACCACGTCTTGGGGCGCGTCTTGATCAACCCCATCAGGCGGCCGTCCGAAAAACGGAGGTTGCCGTCGACATAAATGCGGCGGATGGCCTGGCGGACCCCTTCCTTCACCCGGAGGATGACGCTGGCCTTGTTCGTCTCGGGGTCAAGGTCGATGACATGGTCCACCTCGGTATCGAGCAGCCCCCTGGCCTCATACTCCTTCTTGACGGCCGCCAGGTCCTCCTTCAGGTAGGCCAGGTTCAGATACTGCCCCTCTTTGGTGCGCAGCTTGCGCTTCAGGGCGCGGCGGCTGACGCGCCGGGCCCCCTTGATCTGGACCTCCTTGATGGTCGGGCGCTCCTCCACCTTGAAGATGACGCGCAGGCCGTCCGCCTCTTCCTTGATATCGATGCTGATATCGGAGAAGTAGCCGGTCTCGTAGAGGCGCTTGATGTCGTCCCGGCCGGATTGGGCATAATACGGTTGGCCCGCCCGCGTCTTGATGCGCGCCAGGACCGTCTCTGTGCTGATGGCCTTATTTCCCTGTACTTCAACGGCCTTGATGAAAGGAGAGGCCGACTCCTCGGCGGTCCCCTGGGCCCGGAGGCCGGGAGCCAAGAGAAAAGACGCGGCGAGAAGAATGGATAGCTGTAACTTTAGTCTTCGCATAGAGAAACAAGAATCATCTAATTATAAAGCAGCCGCCCCTTAAAGTCAACTTTCGGGGGGCGGCCGTCGGAGGAGCGGTCGTCTCACCCCTCAAAGGCCTGCCCCGGCATGGCGAGGTTCTCGAAGCGCGTGTACTCCCTGACAAAGGCAAGCTTGACGGAGCCGACGGCGCCGTTGCGCTGCTTGGCGATGATGACCTCGGCCAGGCCGCGGTTCTGCTCCGTGGGATTATAATACTCCTCGCGTATCAGGAGGACGACGACGTCCGCGTCCTGCTCGATGGCGCCGGACTCGCGCAGGTCTGAAAGCTGGGGCCGGTGGTCCGTGCGGCTCTCCACGGCGCGCGAGAGCTGGCTGATCCCGATGATGGGGACGTTGAGCTCGCGGGCCAGGGCCTTGAGCGACCGCGAGATCTCGGAGATCTCCTGCTGGCGGTTCTCGGCGCCGTAGGAACCGCGCATCAGCTGCAGGTAATCCAGGGCGAACAACTTGATGTCGTGCTGGGCCTTGAGCCGGCGCGCCTTGGCGCGCAGCTCGAGGACCGAGATGCCCGGCGTGTCGTCGATAAAGAACTTCGCCTCGGAGAGGCGGCCGGCCGCGTCGGCGAGAGCCCGCCAGTCGTCCGTCGACAAAAAGCCCGTGCGCACCTTGTGGGCGTCGACGCGGGCCTGGGCGCACAGGAGGCGCTGGACCAGCTGCTCCTTGGCCATCTCGAGGCTGAAGAACGCGACGGGGATCTTCTCCTCGACGCTCGCGTGTTCCAGCAGGTTGATCGCGAAAGAGCTCTTGCCCATCGACGGGCGGCCCGCGATGATGATCAGGTCCGACGGCTGCAGCCCGGCCGTCAGCATGTCGAAATCGGTGAAGCCCGTGGCGACGCCCGTGACGTGCTTCTTGTTCTGGTGCAGCCGGTCGATGACCTCCATGCTGTCCTTGACGAGGTCTTTTATGGGGAAGAACCCCGCCTCACCGACCCGCCGCTCCGCGATCTCGAAGATCGCCCGCTCGGCCCGGTCCAGGACGTCGGTCACCTCATCCTCGGTCTCGTAGGCCTCGGTCACGATCTGCGTGGCGTGGGAGATGAGCAGGCGCAGGATGTTCTTCTCCTTGACGATGCGCGCGTAGTGCGCGACGTTGGCGGCGGTCGGCACGACGTTCGTCAGCCCCGCGAGGTAACTGGCCCCGCCGACGGCCTCCAGGACGTTGTCGTTCTTGAGTTTTTCGACGAGGGTGATGAGATCGACGGCCTTGCGCGCGTCGTAGAGCACGACGATGGTGGCGTAGATGGTCTTGTGCGCTTCCTTGTAGAAGTCGGCGGCACTCAGATGCTCGATCGCCAGCGCGATGGCATCCTCCTCGATGAGCATGCACCCTAAGACCGCCATCTCGGCCTCGAGGTTCTGCGGCGGTACCCGCTCCACGATCGAGGGCGACACGGAATTCCCGTTAGAACGCCTTGATGACTTTCTCATGATAAGGGCTCCGAAGGCCCGTTCGCACACACCGTTGCGCAACGGTGCCTTGGCTCATTTCTTGACGACCCAGACCTTGACGGTCGCGGTGATGCCGGCCCCGATCTTGATGGGGACGTCGAAGATCCCCAGGTCCTTGATCGGGTCCTCGAGGACGATCATCTTCTTGTCGACCTCGATGCCCTCGGCGGCCAGCGCCTTGGCGATGTCGAACTCGATGAGGCTGCCGTAAAGCCGGTCCTCCTCGTTCACCTCGACGGCCAGCGTCAAGGAGACGCCCTTGAGCCTCTCGGCGAGATCCCGGGCGCGCTTCTCTTCTTTTGTCCTCGCCGCCTCGCGCTTGGCGTTCTCCAGCGCCACCTGCTTCAAGGCGTGGTCGCTGGCGACGAGCGCCAGGTTGCGCGGCAAAAGAAAATTACGGGCATAGCCCTTCTTGACCCGCTTGACCTCGCCGGCCTTGCCCAGACCCGAGACGTCCTCTTTCAGGATGACCTTCGTCACCGTCATGATGGTCTCCTCTGTTAACGATCACGTCTTCTTACTTCTTCACGTACGACAAAAGCGCCATGAACCGCGCGCGCTTGACCGCCTGCTGGACCATGCGTTGATGCCGGGCGCAGGTCCCCGTGAGACGGCGCGAAAGGATCTTGCCGCGTTCGCTCACCAGCCGTTCCAGGCGACGCAGGTCCTTATAATCAAGGGCGTCGCTCTTGTCCTCGCAGAAACGGCAGACCTTGCGCCGGAACCGCATCCCCAACTCGGCGCGGTCCCTGCGCCGGGGGGCTCCGCGGCCGCCGCGTCCCTTCATCGGCCCTTTTGAACGGCCAAAGCTCCTGCCTGGTTGTCTTCCTCCCTGTGGCATGTGTCCTCTCCGATTTTTTAGTCGACCGTGCCGGCCCCGCTTTACGGGCGGCCCTTTCCTTAACTCATATCCTGCGTGTCCTGACCCCAGGAGACCTCGTCGACGCCCGAGGCCATCGAGGCGTCAGCCGCCCCTGCGCGGGTCTCCTCGCCGGCGTCCGCGTCGGCGGGCGCGGCATCCGGGCGCTCCGTACCCGGACGCTCGGCATCCGGGCGCTCCGCACCCGGACGCTCCTGCCGGGGTCCGCCCATGAACTGGACGCGTTCCGCGCGTACCTCGATGACGGAACGTTTCTTACCGTCCTGCCCGTCCCACGTGCGCGACTGCAGGCGCCCCTCGACGAAAAGCGGGCTGCCCTTATGCAGGTATTGGTTGCAGGCCTCCGCCTGCTTGTCCCAGGCGACGACCGTCAAGAAACACGTCTCCTTCTTGTTCTCGCCGCTCTTGTCCCGGTAGGGCCGGTTGACGGCCATGCGCAGGTTGACCACCGCCGTGCCGCCCGGCGTGTAACGCAGCTCGGGATCTTTCGTCAGGTTGCCGATCAGCAGAACCCTGTTGAAATTCGCCATGACACCCTCTCTCTTGTTACGCCGCCGGTGCGGCGGCCTCGGTCCTTAAGATCATCGAACGCAGGATGTTCTCGTTGAGCCCGTAGCCCTTCTTCATCTCCTCGATGGCCGCCGGGGCGCTCTCGAAACGGACCAAATAATAGAACCCTTCCCGGAAGCGCGTGCCGCCGCCTATCGGGAAGATGTCATAGGCCAGCCTGCGCCGCTGGGCCCATATCTCGTCGCTGACGACTTTGCCCCCGTGCTTGGCGACCTGGTCCTTGATCGTCTTGGCCACGGCCTGGTTCTCCTCGTCCTTCAGGTCCGGTTTGATGATGAACATCGCTTCGTAGTTAGGCATCTTCCTTCTTCTCCTTCGTCTTTCGATTGTACGTATTCATGCAGGACACCGTGCCCCGGGTGAGCCACAGCGTCAGGGCCCGGCACGCCGCGGCCACGGCCTCCCGCGCCGCCGGTTGTTCGTCGCGGCAAAAGCGCCCCAACACAAAATCCGAAAGGTCCTCGGCGGCGGGCTGCGGCCCGACGCCGATGCGCAGCCGCACGAAATCCCCTGTCCCCAGATGCGCGATGCAGGACGCGAGGCCCTGGTGGCCGCCGTCGCTGCCGCCCTCCTTGAACCGGACCGTCCCCAGGGGCAG
>CAZDLS010000017.1:0-19620 GCA_964506425.1 uncultured Planctomycetia bacterium
GCCTCCGGCGGCAAGAGGTGGCGCCGAGGCGTCTGGCCTCGGTGCACTCCTTCATCTTGCCGCCTCCGGCGGCAAGAGGTGGCGCCGAAGCCTCTGGCTTCGGGACCACCACCTCAATGCATGTTTTGCTTGTCCATGCGGAAGCTTTTCCTTTCCTCATTATTAACGGCAGCCCTGCTGGCAGGGCTGCTTTTTGCTTGGGGTGAGGCCCAGGACGCGGCCCACGAGGCGATGTATTATGAACGGCTTGACGGCAAGAGGGTCCAGTGCGCGTTGTGTCCGCGGCGCTGCGTCATTCCCGACGGCCGGCGCGGGTTCTGCGGCGTGCGCGAGAACCGCGGGGGCACGCTCGTCACGCTGGTCTACGCCAAGCCCTGTTCCCTGCACGTCGATCCCATCGAGAAGAAGCCCCTCTTTCACTTCATGCCGGGCGCCAAGGCCTTTTCCATCGCCACGGTCGGCTGCAACCTGAGGTGTCTCTTCTGCCAGAACTGGCAGATCTCCCAGGCGGCGCCTGAGGACGTTGCGACACGCACGCTCTCCCCCGAAGAGGTGGTGGCGGCGGTCAAGGCGAGCGGCGCGCCCGTCATCGCCTACACGTACACCGAGCCCACCATATTCTACGAATACATGTTCGACATCGCGCGTCTCGCCAAGAAGGCCGGCATCAAGAACGTCATGCACTCGGCCGGTTTTATCAACGAGGAGCCGTTGCGCGCCTTAGCGCCGTACCTCGACGCCGCGAACATCGACCTGAAAGGGTTCAATGACCGTTTCTATAACGAGTTTTCCTTCGGCAACCTCCAGGACGTCCTGCGCACGCTCAAGGTCCTGCGAGAGGAGGGGGTGTGGCTGGAGGTGACGAACCTGATCATCCCGGGGTTGAACGACGACCCCGGCGAGATCCGCCGGATGTGCGCGTGGATCCGTGATAACCTCGGCCCCCAGACGCCCGTGCACTTCTCGCGCTTTTGGCCCATGCACAAGCTCAAGAACCTGGCGCCGACCTCTCCCGAGACGCTGGAGCAGGCGCGGCGCATCGCCATGGAGGAGGGCCTGCGTTACGTGTACATCGGCAATATCGGCGGACATCCGGGTGAGGACACGTTCTGCCCCAAGTGCGGCAAGGTCGTAGTGGACCGCGCCGGTTATATCATCAAGGAACTCAACGTGGTGAACGGTACGTGTGCCTTTTGCGGGGAGAAGATCGACGGAAGATGGTGAGAGAGGGTCTCATGCGCAACAGACGGCGGATGGGGGTCATAGCGGGGGTGGTGATCATGGCGCTTTTTTCTTTTTCGTCAGGCGCGGCCGCAGGCGTCAAGGAGCCGAACGTGGCCGGCGGCTTTTATCCGGGCGACAAGGCCGCGCTCAAGGGGATGATCGAGGCCTATCTCAAGAAGGCCGCGTTGCCGCCGGGGACGGCCGAAGACCCGGCCGTCTTGATCGTGCCGCACGCGGGCTATATCTATTCGGGGCCGGTGGCGGCGTACGGTTTCAAAAGCATCCAGGGCCGGCGTTATGATACGGTCGTGGTCCTGGCGCCGTCGCACTTTTTCCCTTTTCGCGGGGCGGCCGTGTACCGCGAAGGGGCGTTGCGCACGCCGCTGGGCGATATTGCCGTCGATACGGCCACGGTCGATGCCCTGATCGCGAAGACGTCCGGCTTTGTCAAGGAGGCGCCCGCGTTCTTTGAGCGCGAGCACTCCTTAGAGGTCGAGCTGCCGTTCTTGCAGAGCGTCTTGTCCGGTTTCAAGGTCGTCCCTGTCATCTTCGGGGAGGCGGCCCTCGGCGACCTGCAGATGATGGGGCAAGGGCTCGCCGAGGTCCTGGAAGGAAAAAACGCCTTGGTCGTCGTCAGCACCGACCTGTCGCACTATAAGCAATATGAGGCGGCGTGCAGCTTGGACCGGCAGACCATCGATTATATTCTCAACGGCGATGCACAAGGGTTATGGGCCGCCGTGGAAGCGGGGGGAGGAAATCTCTGCGGGTCGAAGCCGGTCGTGGCCGGGATTTATTATGCCCAGGCGCGGGGCGCGCGCGAGGCGACCCTGTTGAAATACGCCAACTCCGGCGATACGGCCGGAGACAAGAGCCGCGTGGTGGGCTACGCCAGCATCATCTTCTCCGCCGGTCCGGCCCGGGCCCCGAAAGCAGTTGCAGCCGCCGCAACCCCTCATCAGAAAGAGGAGACCATGCTGACCAAAGAGGAGAAGAAGCGCCTCATCGCCATCGCCCGGGAGGCCATCGAAGCGCGGCTGGCCGGCCGCGAGGTGGCCGTGCGGCGCGAGGACTCCGCCGGGCTCAACTTGAAGCGCGGGGCGTTTGTCACGCTTCACAAGCTCGGGCGCCTGCGCGGCTGCATCGGGCTCTTCACCTCCGGCGAGCCGCTGTATCGGGTCATCGCCCAGATGGCGGTGGCGGCTGCGACCCAGGACCACCGTTTTCCTCAGGTCAGGGCGGACGAGCTCAAGGACATCGACATCGAGATCTCGGTCTTGAGCGAACCACAGCCCATCGACGACTGGAAGAAGGTCCGTCTGGGCGTGGACGGCGTGATCGTCCGGCGGGCCGGCGCCTCCGGCGTCTTTCTACCGCAGGTCGCGACCGAGACGGGCTGGGACCTGGACACGTTCCTCGGCCAGCTGTGCTCGCAGAAGGCGGGCCTGCCCTGGGAGTGTTATAAAGACGCGGGGACGAAGCTTTTGACCTTTCAGGCCGACGTCTTCTCCCTCGACCACTTAGAATAACATGATGAGCCGGACGGTCCCCCTCTGCCGTCAGACGAAGTAATTCGGCGTCTGCCGGTAGAGGGGCCCCCGTGCGACCATTAATACGATGCTTGCCATTATCTGGAGCCTGTTTCTGACCGGGATCGTGCTGGGATCGGGGCCGTGCCTGTTGAGCTGCGGGCCGCTGCTCTTGTCCTACGTCGCATCCACCAAGACCGGCGGGGTCTCGGCCCTCAAGACGTACCTGATCTTTTGCGGGGTGCGGCTGGCTGTTTACGCCTCCTTCGGCGTGGGCTCGGGGCTTATCGGCGCCTGGGTGGTGCACCGCTTGCTTGAGAGCGCGTCGCTCGGCGTCCTCTATGTCGCCTTCGGCGCGTTCCTTGTCCTGCTGGGCATTTTTTTCATCCTCGAGGACCTCGTGCCCGAGCGTTGGCGCGCGGCACTGCGCTGCTGCTATCAAGGGCGCGGCGACCTGCGCAACGTCGCTGTCTTTGCGCTGATCGTATCGCTGACGCCGTGCGCGCCGCTCCTGGCCATGGTCGGGTATATCGCGCTCGTGTCAGACACATGGTCCAAGGGGGTGGTCTTTATGACCGCCTTCGGCCTGGGCACGGTCATCAGCCCCTTGATCATCCTGATGTTTTTGACGGGTTGGTTCGGGGCGTGGCTTCAACAGCACCGGTCCGTCCTGAGGCTGGTGCGGCTGGCGAGCGGTCTCATATTTATCGTGCTGGGCGCCTGGCTCATCTGGGGGGCGTGGCCGGCAAGGGGGAGCATGTGAACAGATTTTGCGTTGATAAAACGGACATCGGGCCCAAATACATCGATATCACCGACGCTAAGGACGTGCACCACCTGACGCGGGTCCTGCGGGTCGGTGTCGGCGAAGATGTCTTTATCAGCGACGGCGAAGGCGCCGGATACATCGCGACCCTCGATACCGCGGCCGCCAGGGCGCGCCTGGCCATCAAGGAGCGGCTGCCCGTGCGCCGGCGTCAGGAACGTCCGGTGCGGCTTACGGTCGCGTGCGCCGTGCCCAAGGCCGCGCACTTTGAGGAGGTCATCGACAAGGGGACACAGTTGGGCGTCGACGCGTTCGTGCCGCTGTTGACCGAGCGGGGGCTTCTCGACGAGGCCGTGTGCCTCAAGAAGATGCCGCGCTGGCAGCGCGTGCGCCAGGCCGCGGTCCGGCAGAGCGGCGTCCTCTTCATGCCCGACCTGGCCGTTCCCGTGGCCCTCAAAGATTTTTTGCCGCGTCTGGGAGATTATGACCTCAAGCTCCTGCCCCACCTTAGCGAACAGGCGCGGCACCTCACCGATGTCTTTCAGGGTTTTGAGCGCGGTCGGGTCGTTGTCCTCATCGGGCCGGAGGGCGACTTTTCGCAGGATGAGGTGCAGCGCTGCCTCGATGCCGGCTGCGCAGGGGTTTCCCTGGGATCTTCGGTCCTGCGCGTCGATACGGCGGCCATCGCCGTGGCCAGCTACGTGAGGCTGCGTTACGAGCCATGACGTCTTTTTGCCTCAAGACGCTGGGCTGTAAGGTCAATCAGTGTGATTCTCAGTCCCTGCGCGATGGCCTCGCGCGCCGCGGTTATGAAGAGACCCGCCTTTGTCAAGATGCCCGTCTTTGTATCGTCAATACCTGTTGTGTGACACGCCAGGCGGACCGTAAGTCCTTGCAGGCGGTCCGTCGGGCCGCGCGCGAGAAGGGCAGGGGGGCTCGCCTCGCCGTCGTCGGCTGCTATCCCGGCTATGACGATCAGGGCATCCGTTCCATGGCGGGCGTGGACGCTGTCTTTTCCAATGCCGAGCGCCCGGCCTTCTGGGCATGGGTGGACGGTCTGCTCGACGTACGGCCCTGCGGCAGACAGGACGACCGGTTCACCGGCCGGACCCGCGCCTTTTTGAAGATCCAGGAGGGCTGCGACAATCATTGCAGTTTTTGCGTGGTGCCGCTGGTCCGCGGCCCCTCTCAGAGCGTTCCTTTTGACGAAGTCGTGGAGCGCGCGCAGCGTCTGACGGCAGCCGGCCACAAGGAGATCATCTTGACCGGGGTCGATCTGGGCGCCTACCGTTGCCCGGCGAGGCAGGCCGGGCTTATCGATATCATCGGCGCCCTGGAAGGTCTCCCCGGCCTGGCGCGCCTGCGCCTGAGCTCGATTGAGGCCCCGAAAGTGACGGACGAGCTGATCAGCCGCATGGCCTTGTCTCCTAAACTCTGTCCTCATCTGCATATCCCTTTTCAGAGCGGCGACGACGGCATCCTGGAGCATATGGGCAAGCGCCTACGGGTCGCCGATTACCTGGACCTCGTGGCGCGCGTGCGCCGGAGCATGCCGGATGCGGCTATCACGTGCGACGTCATCGTCGGTTATCCGTTAGAGACGCCAGAGAGCCATCGTAACACCTGCCGGTTCCTTGAAGCCGTCGAGCCGCTCAGAACGCACCTGTTCACCTTCAGCTCAAGGCGCGGGACGAGACTCGAGGCCATGGGTCTCAGGTTGATCGACCCGCGGGTGGTACGCGAGCGCCGGGCACAGCTTGAGGATCTCGCGCGTCACCTGTCGCAGCGCTATCAGAGGCGTTTCTTGGACAGGAGGGTGGATGTCCTTATTGAGGAGAGGCGCGGGGAGGAATGGTCCGGCTATACGGCAAACTATCTCCGCGTCAGCGTCGCATCGGAGTCCTGCAAGACAGGCGAGCTTTGCCCTGTCACGATAAAGGATATCAGGCCTGTTGGCCTGCAAGGCCCTATATATAACAAGGTAAAGGGGTTTCCTTCGAAAAATAATTGACAAAAACAGGCTTTTATGCTAAAGTTAAACAAAAGTTTTCAAAAGTTTTAAGTAAACAGAGACCTGATGCGTCAGCAAAAACTCAGACCATTCGCTTGTTTTGCCCTCGTTGTTTTTCTTGCCTGTTTTTTCCCTGCAATCGCTTGGGCGGCGTTCACGCTGACGGCAATGCCCGAAGACGGGGGATTTGACCTGCGTTTCGGCCGGATGGGTCCGGAAGATTTCAAGATCGGCAAGCAGGTGGCCATCCAGGTGGTCAATGACACGGGGGACCCGTACAGGGTCATGCACCGCCTTATCGAGCCCCTGAGGACACAAGAGGGCGTGGAGTTGGCCCCTGATCACTTTTGCATGTATCCGCTCATCAACTCGAATACCCGCGGTTCCCTCTTGACGTTTGCCGAGGCGCCGGTCAGCTCTTTTGACAACGTCGTGTACACATCAAGCGCTTCGGGTGAGGCTGATACTTTTAGCATCGTCTATACGTTGACCCCGGGTGCGCGTCAGGTGCCGGGTTATTACCGCGGCCGCATCGCCTATGTCCTCGTGCCTGTCAGCTCCACGGCCTCCCAGGTCGTCGTCAACATGACCGTTACCGTAGAATTGACGGCCGCAGGTTTGCCCGTCGTAGAGATAACGACGCAGACCGGCGGGTCGCGTCTCGTCTTGAGTTCTCCTGAGGGTTTGGGCGCTGAGACGGCAGGTTTTGCGGCCGGCGCGCAAGTCGCCGTCAACGTCCGCGCCCCGCTGGGCATACGCTACCGTCTTTTTCAGACCTTTGATTCGGCAGAGCCGGTCGATGATGAGGGTAAACGGTTTGATCTTTCCCTCGTCCACGTGAAGGTCGAGGGGGCTCGTTCAGGCGTGGCAGCCGCCGAGGCATCGCTTGACGAGGCGCGGGGCCGTCAGCTGCTTTACACCTCGGATGTCAACGGCGCGCCGGCAGATCTGCTCGTGCGTTATGTGCCTGATGACGACCTTTGGCTCCAGAAGGCCGGCGATTACCGCGGCCGCCTGAAATTTTTCATGGAGGCGGAAGGCACACAGGGGGTCAGGCGCGAAGACATCGCGGCCCTGGACATCGTCTTTGAGATCAAGCGTCTCTTCGATATCTACGTGACCTCCGGCGGCAAGGAGGGCGTCCAGCTGGAGTTCGGCGATGTCAGCCACAAGACCGGACCGCGTAGCGCCGAGGTCACCATCAGGACCATGACAAATCTCGGCCAGCCCTATCATATCGTCCAGATGGCGGCCAGCCCCATGACGAGCGAAGAGGGCATGAAGGTCCCCGAGGAGGACTTCACGGTCCGGGCCGTTCCGGAAGGACCCGAGGCCGCCGCCTCCTTTTTTCTGAAGGACCCGGTGCCGGTGGCGCAGGGAGAGACGATCGTGTGTACCTCGGACACGGCGGGCCGTCCGGTCGAGGTGAAGCTCGTTTATGAATTGAAGATGAAGTCCGACTCCAAGAGCGGCCGCTACGCGACACAGTTGGGATATTCGATGGTCTTGAAATGATCCGCAAGGCCGAAACATAACACAAACCAAACGACACAAAAATAATAACAAAAACCAATGATGAGAGGAGGTGAAAACAATGATTAAGAGAACGATCATAATGGTGGCCGTGTGCGCGTTGCTGTTGACGGGCGCGGCGCCGTTGTCATGGGCGCAGACGACTGCGACGGGGCCGACAGGTTCCGCGAAGGCGAACGTCCCGTACCTGCTGGAGTTTTCCATGAACATCGTCAAGAAGATGGATTCGACCAAAGGCGAGACGGATCCCTGGAACCAGGGCGTCACGGTGAACCCCGCGTCCGTGGGGTTTGACTTTGGGCAGCTCCAGCCGCTCTATGACACGGATACGACGTCGCCCACCTACGGTCAATTCCTGTACATGAAGGGGACGTACTATTACTACGTGCTTCTCCTGGCGGCCACGTCCGGCCGTCGTTATAAGATCACCGAGACGGGGACGCAGTTGACAGGCGCCGGCGGCTCGCTGGCACGCGAGTCCGTGCTGCTCGTTCCGGATTACCAGTGGCAGGATAAGCTGGGTGGGGTGGCGCAAGGTGCGCCGCCGACAGGCTCGTATCTGGGGCCTGTGGCCTCGGCGACCCCTGTCGCGGAGTCGCTCGTGTATCAGAGCGACACCAACGGCGGCAGCCGCATCGTGCGCGCCGTCGTGGCGATCACGGGACCGGCGAAAGGAGCCACGTATCCGAGTAACTGGACTCTCGGGTACGACGGCGCCAACCCCGGTTCCGGCGGGTCTCAGCAGTTCTACACGTCATGGAAGCCGGTCACGCAGGCCCAGAAGGGTGGTGACTATACGGGTTCTGTCACGTTCACGCTCGTATTGAACTAATCCTTGAAGAGGTTCCTCAAAAGGGGCGCCGGCGCTGCAGGGGACATCGTCGGCGTCCCTTTATGTTGTGAGTTGTGAAAGGATCGCGATGCACTATAAAAAACCGTTGTCATTATTTTCCATCGCTGTCGTTGTCTCTTGTGTTCTTTTTGCCGGCTCAGCCCGCGCGGGCCTGCGCATCGACAGTCCCAAGGTCCGCCTTTCGATACCGGCCGGCGGCCACCAGGGAGGAGACATCAAGGTAGAGAACACCGGCACGGACCCCATCTCCGTGCGTGTCTATCTGGAGGACTGGGTCTTCAGCGACCAGACGGGCGGCAAGACGTTCTTCCCCAAGGGCACGCAGAAGGACTCGTGCGCCGAGTGGATCAACTTTTATCCGGCGGACATGGAGCTGGCGCCGGGGGCGTCCCAGATACTCCGCTACACCGTCACCGTGCCGCAGGGCGCCGGAGGCGGCCACTTTTGCGTCATGTTCTTTGAGACCGGCGGCGGGATGATGGAGCAGTTGGATGAGTCGGGCAACCGCGTGGCCGTCAAGGTCCTGAACCGGCTCGGCGCCCTCTTTTACATCGAGCCCGAGGGCACGATCGAGCGCCGGGGGGAGCTGGACAAGATGGAGGCCGGCCACCGGCTCAATGATTTCATTCTGAGCGCCGACTTCGTGAACACCGGCAACACGGACATCACGGCACAGGGCACTCTCAATATCTTCGACGCCGACGGCTACGTCTACGGCCGCGCCGAGTTCGAGGAGGGTTACACCCGGCCCGGCGAAAAGGCGACCCTGCGCGCGGTCGCGTCGTCGCTGGACTTGAAGCCCGGCGCCTATGACCTCATCGTCACCCTGGAATATGAGCAGGGCGGGGTCCTGACGAAAGAGGCCTCCTTTACCTTCAACGCAGACGGCACTGTCTCGCCCTTGACCTTAAAAGACTAACCCGATGACCTGATGCTCAAGCGAAAAAGTATCCCTGCTTTATTAATCGTTTTATTAAGTCTGCAGCTTGCGCTGCCGACGCCGCCGGTCTACGCGACCGCCTCGCCGCAGATCGCGGAGTTTCTTTGCGAGCGCGGGGTCTCGCTGTTCGAACAACAGCAATTCACAAAGGCCCTGGCCGAGTTTCAAAAGGCCCTGATAGCCAATCCGGATCTGGAAAAGGCCAGGACCTATGTGGCATGGATCGAACGCCGGAGGGCCGGCGTCGTCGCGACAGATGCCGGTCCGGCTGTCGAAAGGCCGTCAGAGGTCTTGGCCCGACGCGAACCGGCGCCGCAGGCGGCGCGCGCGCCTTCGAGGCAAAGGGCGGGCAAGCCGCGCAGAAGGCTCATCTGGCGGCTTGAAAAGAAGATGAAGGAGGTGGCGGACGCTGTCGTCGCCGAAAAAGAGTTGGCGCAGAGGCGTCTGCCCGCCGGCCTTGAGCCGCAGGTGCCGCAGGGCGTCGCCGCCTCACTTGGCCTGCCCGTTGTTCCGGCCAAAGAGATCGTCATCGACCTGCGCGAGACGGACAGGACAGAACCGGTCCAGGAGATGGAGGTGGCGGTCCAGGACGTCGTCATCATCCGGGCGCAGCGCATCGAACGTTACCTCGCGGCCGACCCGGGGTATCTCGAGGTGGCGCGCACCGGGCCTGACGCCGTGCGGGTGGTGCCCAGGGAGCTGGGCAGGACGGTCTTCTACGTTTGGAGCGAGCAGGGGCGCACCGGTTTTAAGTTCCTGATCGGCCCCCAGCGCTGGCAGGAGGCGTGGGCCAGGCAGATCGAGGAGAGACAGCGCGAGGCCCGCCTGCCGGAGAGCTTCAAGGTCAGCTACTCCATCGAGGGCGACTCGTATTACACGGGCCGGCGTCTGGGCAGCGGCGCGCGCCAGAGCCACAACTACCTCTACACCTCTTCGGCCATCGGAGAGACGCCCTTTGGCCGGTTTGACGCGGCGGTGCAGGCGACCCGGACCATCAACAAGGCGTATTACGTCCCGAACATCCGGATGGGCCTCTCGGATGCCCACTACGGCGCCTTGAAGGACATCGATATCCGCTGGTTTGACTTCTCTTCCAGTTTCAGTGCCTTCGGCTTCCCGTCCTCGACCTTGCGCGGGATGCGCCTGGACGCGCCGATGTTCGATCATCGCCTGAGGTACTCGGCCTTCTGGGGCGCCATCCCGGCAGGCGATTACTCACAGCTCTCGACGCAGTCGGGGCTCTCCAAGACCAAGGAGGCGTGGCTCGAGGGCATCGGGTTGAGCTATGACCTGGGCCGGCTCGCTAATGTCAAAGGCTTCTTCGCCCACTCCCACGGTCCGGACCGCAACCAGCCCGTCGTGACGAGCGACACGTGGGGCGTGGGGCTTCATGAAAAAGGGGGCGGCATCTGGAATTGGGGCGCGGAGGTCGCCTCGGACACGCGGCACCTCTCCTACACGGCGCGCACGGGCCTGAACCTGCCGAAGCTGAATATCTCGTTGTCCATGGTAGACCTCAACGAAAAATACGACTCCGTGTTCGGCGGGCAGTCCATCGGCGGATCCCTCTCGGGAACGATGAACGTCGCGTACCGGCCCGTCCCGCAGCTGACGGTCAGCGAGGCCTTCTCCGGGAACCGCGACCGCGTCTTCTTCAACCCTGATGCCCCGACCCGGCCGAACTATAACTCCCACACGCTTCTGACGTGGACCCCGGACATGCACACGGACGTCGAGCTGGGATATGCCTATGACGACCGCCTGGGCTCCAACGTCCCGTCGAAGACCGAGACAAAAGAGGTGAACGTGCGCAAGCGTCTCTTCGCCTTCCGGCGGCTGAGCACGTTTTTGAGCTATCAGAACAGCAAGAGCAAGAACTATACCTCCCCGGCCCAGGATTTCAACAACAACAGGGTCCTGATGGGCGTCAGCTTCAGGCTCCTGAGCGATTTGTACTGTTATTACCGCAAGGAGTTTAACTTTCTGCGTAACAGGTTTTCCGGCGAAAGCGCCCAGCCCCAGGCGCAGGAGGTGGGTTTTAATCTTTACCGTCAGATCGGGACCACCCCGTTCTACGGCCGGGCGCGGCTGTATTTTCGCGACGAGGAAGATACCGAATCGACGCTGAGTTACCTGAGCGGCGAGGACCGTCTCGAGGGGGAGGGCGAGCTGACCTTCAAGCCCAACCCGGACAGCGAGGCCTTCCTGCGCCTGCGCGTGGCGAACATCTGGGCGGAGAAGGCCGGGGTCGCCAAGCACGTGGACCTGGATCTGAGCTGGGGCATGCGGATCGTCTGGGACACGGGGTGCCGCTGGTTCACCCGCGGCGCCTTCAACGGCCTCGTCTACAAGGACGTCAACGCCGACGGCGTCAAGCAGAGGGACGAGGAGGGGGTGGCGGACGTGTTGGTACGCGCCGGCGACAAACAGGCGAAGACGAACGCCTTCGGCTATTATTTTATCCCCGATATCGTCGGCCCCACCGCGCTCGTCCGGCTCGACACGGGTTCCCTGCCTTCCGGCTACAGTCCGACCTCTGACGCCAAGCGCGAGGAGGAGGTCGTTCACATGGCGACGCGGCGCGTGGATTTCGGCATCGCCACGCGCACCGAGGTCTCGGGCCTCGTCTTCGTGGACAAGAACGGGAGCGGGACGTATGACGGCGGCGACGAGCCGATGGAAGGGGTCGTCCTGGTCCTCGATGGGAAGTTCAGGACCGTCTCCAGCCGGTTGGGCGAATACATGTTCCGCAACCTCTCCCCGGGCGACCATACCGTGGCGCTCGACCTCAAGACCGTGCCGGTGGCGTATATCCCCAAGGTGCCTGTGAAGTCGGTCGTCCGGGTCGTCGAGGGCGCCGCGTTCGCGTACAATATCCCGCTGCAGCTTCAGGAAAAGAAATGACGCCGCCCGCATGGCGGACGGCGTCCTTCGCGCCGAGATCTTCCCGGTTTTTCTACCTGGCACAGACCGTATAGACGGTGACGGTTTGATCTGCGTCGGTTTCTGCCTGGGCGATCATCTCCTCTTCTTGCGGCGGCCCGGACCGCTCTTCCTCCTTGACCTCGATGGGGCCTGAGGAGGAGAGGGCTTCGGGGGCCTGGCCGTCGCGTTCCATGGCAAGGGTCGGGGCCTTCATCTCCAGGAGGTCCGGCATGTGGCAGCGTGCCGTCCCGGTGATAGAGACCGGACCTGAAAAGGCCGGTGCCCCTCCTAATATAAGGAGGACGGCGAGAGAAGCAAGGGATCGCTTGAGAGCGGCCATGGCACCCTCCGACGTTGAACGGCGAACGGTCCGGCGCAGGGCGGGCGCAAAAAAAGACCCATTCAAAGACGAATGGGTCCTTGAACGTCACGGCAACGCTTTTTCAGGTCACCGGCAGCCCGACTCTCCCCGCCACCTTACAGCGAGGACTCGCGGCTTTGCGTCCTACCCTTTCGGATAGTTTGCCTTTTCTGGAAAGAACTGTATCTAAGGTAAGCGTAACATATGGACAGGGCCGTTTCAAGGCCTCCATATGGCATCAAAGCGGTTGACTTGACTGCGGTTGCGATGTATAATTAAACACCATTTGGCAAAGAGGAAAGGGGTAAGTCATGAGCGCCCGAGAGACCAAAGAAAAGGACGTTGCCGGCAGGAAAAAGGATGAGATGAGCAGCAGGGTGAAGGCCCTGGAGCTGGCCCTTGCGCAGATAGAGAAGCAGTTCGGCAAGGGGTCGATCATGAAGATGGGCGAAGACGTCCACCAGGACGTCCCGGCCATCCCCACGGGCTCCATATCTCTGGATCTGGCCCTGGGGGTAGGGGGTATCCCCCGCGGCCGGGTCATCGAGATCTTCGGTCCGGAGGCGAGCGGCAAGACAACGCTGACCTTGAGCATCATCGCGCAGGTCCAGAAGCAGGGTGGGGTGGCGGCCTTCATAGACGCGGAACACGCCTTTGATGCCACCTATGCCAAGAAGATCGGGGTGAACCTGGATGATCTCTTGATCTCTCAGCCCGACACGGGCGAGCAGGCTCTGGATATCGCCGAGACCCTCGTGCGCTCGAACGCCGTGGACCTCATCGTCATCGACTCGGTCGCCGCGCTTACCCCGCGGGCGGAGATCGAAGGCGACATGGGCGACAGCCACATGGGCCTGCAGGCGCGCCTGATGTCCCAGGCCCTGCGCAAGCTCACGGCCACGATCGCGAAGTCCAAGACCTGCGTCGTCTTCATCAACCAGATCCGCATGAAGATCGGCGTGATGTTCGGCAATCCCGAGACGACGACGGGCGGAAGGGCCCTGAAGTTCTATGCCTCGGTGCGGCTGGACCTGCGTCGCATCAGTTATATAAAGGTCAACGAGCAGATCATCGGTAACCACGTGCGCGTGCGCGTGGTCAAGAACAAGGTCGCCCCGCCCTTCCGCGAGACGGAGATAGACTTTTTGCAGTCGGAAGGCATCTCCTGGGAGTCTGATCTGATCGAAACGGGTGTCCGTCTGGATATCGTGACCAAGTCCGGTTCCTGGTTCCTGATGGGCGAAGAGAAGCTCGGTCAGGGCAAGGAGGCCGCGCGTCAGTTTTTGAAGAGCAACCCCAAGGCGGCCGCTGAGATCGAGAAGCGCATCCGTCAGGAGCACGCCCGCCGCCTGGCCGAAGGGCATGCCCCGGCCGCCAAAAAATGACCGCCCGTGCCCGGGACCGCGCCTTTGACCCTGACGACGAAGGGCGCGCCCGTGCGCATGTCGTCCGCTTGATAAAGTTCCGCGAGCGCAGCGAACAGGAGCTGCGCGATAAACTCGCCCTCAAGGGTTTTTCACAACAAGCCCGGGAGGCGGCCGTCGCCTACGCGAAGCGCAGCGGGCTCGTCGACGACGCGCTCTTCGCGCGGCTGTGGGTCGCAGGCCGCATCAGGCGGCCGTTCGGAGCCCGGAGGCTGCGTTGGGAGCTGCGGCGTAAAGGGATCGCGCCTTCTCTGATCGAGGAGGCGCTCTCTGTTGCGGCACAGGGCGGGACGGAAGAGGACGTGGTGCGCGCGTTGGTGCGCTCGCGCCTTTCCCTGATGAAAGGGGTGCCGGTCCTGAAGGTCAAGGAGCGCCTCTTTCGCACGCTGACGCGGCGCGGTTTCAAAAGCGAGATCATCTTCGACGTGCTTAGACAGGAATTGCCGGACCATGAGACGCCTGACGACACATGAATTAAGGGACAGCTTCCTGGATTTCTTCGCGGCCAAGGGGCACACGCGCGTGCCCAGCGACGCGCTCGTGCCGGCGAACGACCCGTCCGTGCTCTTTACCTCGGCGGGGATGAACCAGTTCAAGGAGTACTTTTTAGGCAGGAAGTCGGACATGCGGCGCGCTGCGAGCTGCCAGAAGTGCTTCCGTACCGGCGACCTGGACGAGGTCGGGGCCACGCCCTTCCACCATACGTTCTTTGAGATGCTGGGCAACTTCTCCTTCGGCGACTACTTTAAGTCGGAGGCCATTCCGTGGGCCTGGGAGTACGTGACCCAGGTATTGGAGATAGACCCCAAGGACCTGTGGGTCTCGGTCTATGAGGACGACGCCGAGGCGCTGGATATCTGGAAGAAGACGGTGGGCGTGCCGGCGGAAAAGATCAAGAGGTTCGGGGCCCAGGAGAACTTCTGGCCTTCGAACGCCATCCAGAACGGTCCGGACGGGCCGTGCGGCCCGTGTTCCGAGATCTACTATAAACGCTCAGACGCCACGGATGTCGAGGTCTGGAATCTCGTCTTCACGCAGTTCGACCGCCAGGAGGACGGAAAGCTCGCGCCCCTGCCCAAAAAGAACATCGATACGGGTATGGGCCTGGAGCGGATGAGCTCTGTCCTGCAGGGTGTCCTCTCGAACTTTGAGATCGATATCTTCGCGCCGATCGTCGCCGCTGTCGAAAAGGCCGCTGGCAAGACGGACGTGCGCACGTTGCGCCTTTTGGCGGACCATGCCCGCGCCGTGACCTTCTGCATCGGCGACGGGGTCCTGCCGTCGAACGACGGCCGCGGATACGTCCTGCGCAAGCTGATCCGTCGCTGCCACTTCGTTCTCGAGGCAGAGAAGCCCCGGCCCTTCTTGTACAAGATCGTCTCCAGCGTTGCGGACGTGATGCGGCTGCCTTACCCGGAAGTGCTGGAGCGGCGCGACAACATCGCGCAGATCATCCGCGTGGAGGAAGAGAAGTTCATCAAGAATATTTTGGAGGATGGCCGCGAGCGATTGGCGATCGTGATCGACGACCTCAAGAAACGAAATCAGAACGTTTTTCCGCCTGAGGTCGCAGTAGATCTTTATGTCACGCACGGGATTCAGCCTTCCTTGACACAAGAGGTATCTGCTGCGTCAGCCATCTCTTTGGACCTGGATGCCGTCGCAATAAACATCAAAGGCGAGCGGGAACGTTCGCGCAGCGCGAGCAAGATGAGCGGCAATATTTTTGCGGGTTCGGGCATCACCTTTAAACCGTCGGGCTTTGTGGGTTACGAGACCCTGACGCAGGAGGCGCGCGTCGTGCAGATCGCGGCCGACGGCAAAGAGGTAAAGCAGGCGCCCAAGGACGGGCCTTTTGCCGTGGTCCTGGACAAGACGCCGTTCTATGCCGAGCAGGGCGGCCAGGTAGGCGACACGGGCTGCCTCAACGGCAGGGACGGCAAGGTCGTGGCACGTGTGACGACGACGCAGAAGCAGGACAAGGCGATCGTCCATGAGGCGCGTCTCGAAGAAGGGGCGCGGCTGTCCGTGGATGATGCGGTCGTGGCCGAGGTCGATGCACAGCGGCGTCAGGCCATCCGTCGGTCCCACACCGCGACGCATATCCTGCAGGCCGTGCTGCGCCGGGTCCTGGGTCCCCACGTCCAGCAGGCCGGTTCGCATGTCGAGCCGGACCGCTTCCGCTTTGACTTCACGCATTTCAAGGAGATCTCGGGCGCGGAGATGGAGGATGTCCAGCGCCTCCTCAACGAATACGTCATCCGCAACGACCGGATGACCGCCGAGGTCATGCCCAAGGACGAGGCCCAGAAGACCGGCGCGATCGCGCTCTTCGGCGAGAAGTACGAGGAGACGGTGCGCGTCGTCTCGATCGCCGGCTACAGCAAGGAGTTCTGCGGCGGCACGCACCTGGACTTGACCGGCGACATCGGCATGGTCTTCATCACGGGGAGTTCCTCGGTCGGCAGCGGCCTGCGCCGCATCGAGGCGTTGACGGGCACGCTCGCCTTTGCCGAGGTCTTCTCAAGGATGGACGGCCTCAGGGAGGAATTGGAGAAGAGCCGGGCCCGTGTCAAGGCGCTTGAAAAGGCCGAGGTCAAGGCCCGGGCCAAGCAAGGTGAACAGGACATGAGGCAACAGCTTGCGAAGGCCACGCCGAAAAAGATCAAGGACGTCTTCTTCGTCGAGGTGCCGTTCCAGGACCGCGATCCGAGCCTCTTGAGGTCCGCCGTTGATGAGTTGAAAGCAAGATATCCCGCCGGTCACGTCTTTCTGGTGAGCTCGCTTTATGAGGGCAACGCCTATTTCGCGTGCGGTTCGACGAGCGCCTTTTCCGCGCACACGGTTTTGAGCAAGGTGTTGAAGGAACAGGGCGGCTCGGGCGGGGGACGCAAGGATTTTGCGCAGGGAGGCATCAAGAGTTTTACGGACATCGCGTCCGCCGTTAAGAGAGTCGTGGAGATCCTCAAGGAAGGCCGCGCCCGGGAGTCATCGTGAAGATCATCAAGCCGCAATCAAAGGAGCTGGAGAAATTCTTCGTGCGCTTCGGCCATCTTGAGAAACAAAGGGTGAAGGAGCGCGTGGCCCGGATCCTGAACGACGTGCGCCTGAGCGGCGACGCGGCGCTTTTGAAGTACACGTGGCGCCTTGACGGGGTAAGGCTCTCCCCGCGGCAGCTGCGCGTCACCGAGGCGGAGAAGAGCGCGGCGTACCAGGACATACGGCCTGAGTTCGTCACGACGCTCAAGAAGATATTCGCCAACATCACGAAGTTTTACTCGAAGCAGCTCAGGCGCTCCTGGCGCCAGACGGGGGCGGACGGGGTCATGCTCGGCGAAAAGATCGACGCCCTTGAACGCGTCGGCGTCTACGTGCCGGCGGGCACGGCGCCGCTGGTCTCCTGCGTCTTCATGAGCGTCCTGCCGGCCCGCATCGCGGGCGTCCAGGACATCGTGCTCGTGACGCCGCCCGACAAGAACGGTCACGTCAACCCGCACATCCTGGTCGTGGCCGACCTTTTGAAGGTCCAGGAGGTCTACAAGGCCGGCGGCGCCCAGGCGATCGCCGCCCTGGCGTACGGCACGAAGACGATCAGGCGGGTGGACAAGATCGTCGGCCCGGGCAACAACTACGTCACCGAGGCCAAGCGCCAGGTCTTTGGTTTCGTCGACATCGACATGCTGGCAGGGCCGACAGAGCTCGTCGTCATCGCCAACCGTCACAGCAGTTTGAACCACGTCGTGGCCGACCTGCAGGCCCAGGCCGAGCATTGGGGGGGTTTGGCCATCCTCTTGACGCCGAGCCGGCAGCTCGCGCGTCAGGTCAAGCAGGTCCTGCCGGCGGGGCGCGGCGGGGCGATCGTCCTCGTCAAGAACATCGAGGAGGCGATCGCGATCAGCAACCGTATCGCGCCCGAGCACCTGGAGATCCTGACGCCCAACCCGCGCAAGTGGGTCAAGCACGTCAGGAACGCGGGGGCGTTGTTCCTGGGGCCCTTTTCGCCGGCCGCGGTCGGCGATTACTACGCGGGCCCCAGCCACGTCCTGCCGACGAACGGCACGGCCCGTTTCTTCTCGGGGCTGACGGCGAACGACTTCATGCGCAGCACGCACATCATCTCGTATTCCCGCAAGGCCCTCGAAGAGGCCCGGCCGCACATCGAGCGCCTCTGCAAGATCGAAGGCCTGGAGAAGCACTACGACTCGGTGAAGCAGCGGTTCGAATAGCGACGGGCCAGGAGGACATGAATGAAACGCAAAGCGACGGTGCGGCGCAAGACGACGGAGACGCGGATCAGCGTGACGGTCTGCCTGGACGGCAAGGGTACCTGCGCCGTCAAGACGGGCATAGCGTTCCTCGACCACATGCTCGCCCTCCTGAGCCGCCACAGCCTGATCGACCTTAAGGTGGCCGCCCAGGGCGACATCGAGGTGGATATCCACCACACGAACGAGGACGTGGCCCTGGCGCTGGGCGAGGCGTTGAACAAGGCGCTGGGCCGGCGCGCGGGCATCAAGCGTTTCGGCGAGGCGACCGTGCCGATGGACGAGGCGCTCGTGCGCGCGGCCGTCGATGTCTCGGGCCGGCCGTTCCTCAAGATCTCCCAGGGCAAGATCAGGATCAAGGACATGCCCGAGTACAGCCTGAACTACGCCGAGCAGTTTTTCAGGGCGCTGTGCACCCGGGCGGGCCTGACCCTGCATATCGATATCTTGGACGGCAAGGACGCGCACCACGTGATGGAGGCGGCCTTCAAGGCCTTTGCAAAGGCCTTGATGCGCGCCGTGGAGAAGGAGGCCCGGTCCGGCCGGATCCCTTCCACCAAGGGACGGCTCTGACCATGCCGGAGCGCGTGCTCATCATCGATTACGGGATGGGCAACCTCTTCAGCGTGCGCAATGCGCTTGCGGCGCTGAGGGTGAAGGCCCGCATCACGGATGACCCGCGGACGCTTAAGGATTGCGACAGGCTCGTTTTGCCCGGCGTGGGCGCCTTCGGCGACGCGATGCGAGAATTGAAGAAGCGGCGCCTGATCGAGCCGATCCGGGAGTTCGTCCGCACGGGCAGGCCCTTTCTGGGGATCTGCCTGGGAATGCAGCTCCTCATGGACGCAAGCGAGGAGGCGCCCGGCGTCAGGGGACTGGGGCTCCTCGCCGGCAGCGTGCGGCGCTTCGGGAGGCGCCTCACGTGTCCCCATATGGGTTGGAATGAGATCGAGCCCGCTAAAGGACAACCCTTTTTTGCGTCGGTCAAACGACCCGTCTACACGTATTTTTGTCACTCGTATTTTGTCCGGCCGAAGAGGGCCGGCGCGGCCATCGGATGGACGCGTTACGGCGGCCGCTTTGCCTCGGTCGTGCGTGACGGCAACGTGTACGGCGTCCAGTTCCATCCGGAAAAGAGCCAGGAGACCGGCCTGCGCCTCCTGGAAAACTTTTTAAGACGATGCTGATCTTTCCCGCCATCGATATCATGAAGGGCCAGGTGGTGCGCTTGGCGCGCGGCAAGTTCGACGCGGCCACGGTCTATGAAGAGTCGCCCGGGGAGTATGCCCGGCGGTGGATCCAGGAAGGGGCGACATTCATCCACGTCGTGGACCTGGATGGCGCGCGGGAGGGTGCCCCTAAGAACTTCGAGGTCATTGCGCAGCTGGTCCGCCGGGCCGGGGTCAAGGTGGAGGTGGGCGGCGGCATCCGTTCGGTCGAGACGATCCGGCGTTATCTGGAGGCGGGCGTCGAGCGGGTGGTCCTGAGCACGAAGATCCTGGAAGATGCCTCGTTCCTGTTGAGCCGTGAGATCAAGGACTATTTGCCGCGTGTATCGTTGAGCATCGACATCAAGCATCTGACGTCGGCCGAGCTGATCACGGGCGGGACGGGCGGCTGGACCGAGAAGGGCGATCTTTTGATCGACGTGCCGAGCCTGATCCAGTCGGTGACGCAGGCGGGCCTCAGGTACTTGAACTTTTCCGACATCAGCCGTGACGGGATGCTCCAGGGGCCTGACACGGAGAAGATGCTGCACTTTCTCAAGGTGGTGCGCAAGGCCGCCTCC
>CAZDLS010000018.1:0-19510 GCA_964506425.1 uncultured Planctomycetia bacterium
ACTCGCCCACTTCGAGTGCCCTGACATAATACGCCCTCCGATAACGTTTAAGCCTGCCTTTGCGGACGGCCGACCGTTCCCAGCACGGGGACGTTCGGCCGGCCTCATTCCTGAACCAAAATAGGCGGTAAGCCGAGTTCTGTGATCCTTGGCCGAAGCCAAAGATGGTAGTCATTCGACTCGACGGGCGGATCGCTCCGCCCGCTCTAGCAGCCAACCCCCCCTGCCTTCGGGCGGACCGCCCTATCCCCGCCGAAGCGGGGTGTCAGGGTCTACTTGGCATTGCTCCGCGCAGAGATTGCCGCGTTTCACCCTCCCCGTCAGCTTGCGCCGGCGGGAAGACTCGTCTCTGTGGCTCTCTTTGGCCGGCTCTTGCATCCTGCCAAAGACCCCGGTGTTCTTCCGGGGTGGTCCTCGGCGCGCTCGTGGCGCGCCGGGCGGTTTTTAGCCGCTGCGCTGTCCTGTGGAGCTCGGACTTTCCTCCCGCGCTCTTCGCGTACGGGCGACTACCTGTCCTATTTTGGTTTATCTTTGTTCTTGCTGCCCAGCCGCGCGAGCTTGTCCGCGCCCTTGTTCTGCTCGCGCGGGATGCGCTCGATGGCAAAGGCCTCGAGGGCAGCGGCCAGCCGCGTCGCCCGGCCGAACAAGACCTTGAGGGCCTCGTTCTTCACCTTGTATCTGCCCGTCATCTGGCGCTGCAGGAGCTCGCTGTCCGTGAAGACGCGGACGCGCCGGGACTTCATGACCAGCGCCTCTTCGAGCGCGTAGATAAGGGCCGTGTACTCGGCGACGTTGCTCGTCTCAACGCCGATGTAGGCCGAGATGTTCTTGAGCGTGTGGCCGTCCTGAGCGATGACGATCCCGATCCCGGCCTCTCCGGGGTTGCCCATCGAGGAGCCGTCAATGTAGAACGCGACCTCAGGCGATGCCGACATCGTCTTCCAGATAGAGGATGCGCGTGCACGTCTCGCAGCTGATGAGCCGTTCGTGCATGCGGATCTCGTTGATGACCTGCGGCGGGATGAGCATGTGGCATCCTTGGCAGGAGTTCTCTTGAACGGGCACGAGGGCGATGTCCCCGCGGCCCTGCAGGACGTGCTCGTAGTGCTGGAGCAGGCCCTTATCGACGGCGGCGGCGGCGATCTTGCGCTTGCCCTCAAGCTGTTGGATATCGGCGTCGATCTGCTTGACGCGCTCGTTGATCGCCGCGCGCTGCTGGCCGAATTTCTTCTCTTCCTCGGCGAGCCGCCGGCGTTCTGTCTCGAGCGGGGCCTTGGCCGCCTCGACCGCCTCCATCAACCCGAGGATCTCTTCCTCGATCACGGACTTGTCGGCCTTGAGGCTTTCGATCTCCGCCATCTTGGCCTGGTATTCCTTGTTGGTCTTGAGCTGCGCCAGCTGGCCCTGCGCCTTCTTGATCTCTTCCTCCCGGACCGCAAGGTCCCCTTCTCTCTTCTTCTGCTCAAGGGCCATCCTCTGGCGGTCTTCTTCCATGCCCTTGAGGCACGCCTTCATCTCGGCGGCAGCTGCGTCGATCCGGGCAAGTTTGCCCGGCGCCTCCCCCTTCTCTTTTTTGAGGTCAAAGACGGCCTTGTCGAACTTCTGGAGCCCGATCAGCTTGATGAGTTCTTCTTTGATGTTGGGGGGCAAGGCGCGTCTCTCCCTTCGCTGAAGGGGCAGATTTTCTGCCCGCGGATCACGTATTGTTCGCCCCTGCACGGTCGCCCCGTAAGACGTGACCGCGCAGGGGTGATTTCCGGGATAGCACGTGCCGGGAAATCAAAATGTGGGCGCAGAAGGACTTGAACCTTCGACCTCTGCCATGTGAGGGCAGCGCTCTAACCGACTGAGCCATGCGCCCTGAAAATATGCTCTGTTCTCCCCGGGTCACATCAGCACGAAGTCCGCTGACCCGGGGCGATCTCCCAAGAAGGCTAGTGACGGAAAAACATTGGGCCCACAGGGATTCGAACCCCGGACCAAGTGATTATGAGTCACCTGCTCTGACCGACTGAGCTATGGGCCCTAACGGCCTTAAGTATAGGCAATTATTATATATACACCCTAGATGGAAATCAACGCTTTTTTGAGTTTAAGAAGGGGCCGTGCTGTCGGGGAGGATTTATTGAAGGAGTTTTTCGCGGAGGAAGCCCGCGAGGCTGTCCTGGTCGGTACCGGAAAGGAAGCAGAACGTGGCGGCGACCTCGAAAAGGTTGAAGGCCTGGCTGTCATCGCCGTAGACCGTCGTGGAGAGTTTTTTAGACTCGCACCGGACGACGTCCACGACGCCCGTGACGGAGTGCGTCTTGTCCAGGCGCAGCCTGATCGCGACCTGGGACCTCTTGGGCAGGACCATGTTCGATTCAAAGAGCACGCCGCTCATGCTGACGTTCTTGGCATGGGTCCGGATGGTGTGCGGGTACACGTGGTAGTCCAGTTCCAGGTCGCCGAAGAAGCGCCGATAGCGCCGGCGGTTGACGCCGGTGTAGAGGCTGTGCGAGATGAACGGGGTCACGAGGTCGTCGCGCAGGACCGTGTCATTAGGGAAGCGGTCGAGGCGGTCGGACGATTCCTGCTCTCCGAAGTAGGTCTTGGTGGCCTCGCGGATCTCCGTATAGGTGCTGATGAAGACGATGATCTCGCTCTCGGTCACGTGGCGCAACAGCTCCACCACCCCTTTGTTCAGGGGGTCGGCCATGGTGATGGAGAGCAGTTTTTCGCTCTTCTCGACGGGGAAAACGCAGTATTCCCGGATCGCATCCGGGGACATGGCCTTGAGCGCCGCCTCGCTGATGTTATACGCCTTGAGCGGCAGATAGGAGAAACCGTAGTGGCACGTGAGGAAGGTGGCGAAGGCCGAATCCTTGAGGATGCCGCGCTCGATGAGGTGCGCGCTCAGGTAACCGCCGAGGCGCCCCTGTTCTCTGCGCGCTTCCTCGATCTGCTCGGGCGTGGCCACACCCTTCTCGATAAGGAATTCCCCAAAATCCTTGTCCAGATCGGGATCGATGAACATGGACCTTATTATATCACAAGGGGTTTCAAAATCAAACCCGTTGTCTTTTGGCGGAAAGGATCAGCTGCCGCAGGGGGCGCCGGCTTCCCTTGCCTGGTTTCGTCTTCGGGTAACCGATGGCGAGGGCCGCGGCCAGCTCCAGGTCGGCGTCCCAGCCCAGGAGCCTGGCGACCTGCTCTTTCCTGTTCAGGATCTCCCCCAGCCAGCAGGCGCCGAGGTCCAGCGATACGGCCGAAAGCAGGATGTTTTGGATGGCGGCGCCCAGCGCCATCAGGTCCTTGTCCTTGTTGTAGGAGTCCGCGTGGTCAAGCGCCACGACTATCACGACCGCAGCCCCGCGGATGACAGCGCCGTACTTCGTGAGGGCCGCCAGCTTTTCGCGCAGCGCCTTCTCTCGGACGACGCAAAAGCGCCACGGCTGGTTGTTGAGTCCGGACGGCGCCCAGCGCCCCGCCTCCAGGAGCTCATTGATGACGCTCTCCGGCGGGACCTTGTCCATGAAGGACCTGACGGAGCGCCGGCCGCGGATGGTCCTCAAAACGTCGTTCATGGGCAGTTCACCGTCAGGCGGGCGCGGGGTTTTTTATTCGCGTTGGCCCAGGGCCTTGTCCATCTGGATGAGGGCCATCCCCTTGTCGCCGGCGAGGCGCAGTTTTTCGAGGATCTCGGTGGCATTGCTTTCTTCTTCGACCTGCTCGGTGATGAACCACTGCAGGAGGACCTGCAAGGGGTAATCTTCCTCCTCCACCGCCAGGGCGTAGAGCTTATGGATGAGGCCCGTGACCTTCTTCTCGTGTTCGAGGACTTTTTCAAAGATGTCCGTCGGCGACTTGAAATGGGCGGGCGGCTGCTGGATGGTCTGGAGCACGACGGCGGTCCCGCGGTCGACGAGATGGTCAAAGAACTTCATGGCGTGCCCCTGCTCTTCCTTGGCCTGAAGCGTCAGCCAGCGGGCGAAACCCTTGAGGTTCTTGTTCTGGGCATGGGCCGCCATGCTCAGGTACAGGTACGCGGAGTACAGCTCGGCCTGGATCTGGCCGTTGACGGCATCTTGGGTCTTTTTGTTCATCGTCTTCCCCTTTTCCTCGTGGTCCGTGGTCTTAAAAGTCCCTCTCGTGGGCCAGCGTCATGTCCAGGAAGGTGCGCAGTTTCCGCGAGCGCGACGGGTGGCGCAGCTTGCGCAACGCCTTGGCCTCGATCTGGCGTACGCGTTCGCGGGTCACGCGGAAGACGTTGCCTACCTCTTCGAGCGTCTTCGCCGAGCCGTCGAGGATGCCGAAGCGCAGCATGAGGATCTTTTTCTCCCGGTCGGTCAAGGTGTCCAGGGCCGTGTTCATCTCGTCTTTGAGCATCACGTGCACCGTGGCGTTGGCCGGCGAGATCGCGCGTTTGTCTTCGATGAAGTCGCCGAAGTGGGTGTCTCCTTCGTCGCCGATCGGCGTCTGCAGGGAGATCGGCTCCTGGGCAATCTTCAAGATGTTCTTGATCTTGTCCTGCGGCATCCGCATGGACTTGGCGATCTCTTCGGGCGAGGGCTCGCGGCCGTACTCCTGGACGAAGATGCGCGAGATCCGGATGATCTTGTTGATCGTCTCCGTCATGTGGACGGGGATGCGGATGGTGCGCGCCTGGTCCGCGATGGACCGGGTGATCGCCTGGCGGATCCACCAGGTGGCATAGGTGCTGAACTTGTAGCCGCGCTGGTACTCGAACTTCTCGACCGCGCGCATCAGGCCGATGTTGCCTTCCTGGATGAGGTCCAGGAACGAGAGGCCGCGGTTCGTGTAGCGCTTGGCGATGCTGACGACGAGGCGCAGGTTCGCCTCGACGAGCGCCTTCTTGGATTTCTGGAAACGCGTGTGGCGGATCTTGATGAGCTTGAGCTGTTCCTTGAACTTCTTCACGGGCATGGACATCTCCCGTGCGACCTTGCGGCGCCGGGAGTAGATCTCCTTCAGGCCCGGGCGGCGCTTCTTCTCTCTGGCCTTGCGGATCTCACGCTCCGCGGCGTCGAACTGACGGGTGAGGCGCGACATCTTGATGACGGATTCTTCGAGGCACGGGGTGGCGAGGTTGAGATTCGAGAGGAGCCCGAAGATCGTGCCGTCGGCCTTGGCGGCCCGGAGCTTCTTGAGGGTCCGGGAGAACTTGGCCGTAGCCTTGTCACGGGTGACACTGATGTCGTCCTTGACGATGCTCTCGATGTTCACCTCGTTGGCCAGCACGCGCCGGATGAGGGCGAGGATCTCTTTTTTGACGAACTTGGAAGACAGGACAAGGATGCAGAAGTTGTTCTCCGTCTCTTCGATCTTCTTCGCCAGGCGCAGTTCGTCCTCGCGGCTCAAAAGCGAGATACGCCCCATCTGCTTCAAGTACATCTTAACCGGGTCGTCGAGCGGCAGGAGGCGGTCTTCGATCTCGTCCAAGTCCTTGGCCTCCTCGCGTTCGGCCCCGGCGGCCTTATCCTCGCTCAGGGCGTTGTCCACGACCTGGATCTCTTCCGCGTTGAGCGTCTCGAAGACCTCATCGATCTCATCGGAGGAGACGACCCCCTCGGGCAGGATGTCGTTGACCTCCTCGTAGGTCAGATACCCCTTCTTCTTGCCCAGGGCGATGAGCTTATCGAGGGTCTTTCTAACGGCGGGTTTCTCCATAGACTTGGCTCCGTTTCTTGATCAGGTGATCATATTCTTGGATCAACGCCCCCAAATTTTCTTGCGCGCCCGTCTGCTGCGCCTCCTCGATGCGCCGATGCAATTCCCGGCACTGACACAGGACCTTGTCGCGTTTGAGCCGTTGGACGCAGTCGGCGATGAGTTTCTCGCGGTCCGCGGTGTCGTGGATGTCGAGCGCGGCCAGTTCCGCGATGATGGCGATCGCCTCGTCGTCGTCCAGGCAGCTCATCAGGACATGAGGCTTGCAGGACTTGCCTTGGTAGAAAAAGTCAAAGACGAAGGCGACGATCTTGCGCAGTTTTTCATCGACGAAGTCCGTGGAGTCGATCTGCGCGCGCAGCCGGTCGATGTGCGCCATGTCTTCGAGCATGAGCTTGACGAGCATCCGTTCGGTGACGGGGATCTCGCGCAGCCTGTAGTGCTCGACCGCCCGGATCGTCTCCGGCGCCGCGTCCTCGTCGGCCGTGACGCGCCTGAAATCCTCTTTCAGGGCCCGCAGGTCGAGCCCGAGGCGCCGGGCCAAAACTTCGAGATAGTTGGCCTGCGTCGTGGCGTGCGTGAACTTCCTGATAGTGGGCAGCATCTCCCGGACGATCTTTTCCTTGCCGGGTACGGTCTCGGCGTCAAATTTGTGCGTCAGGTGCGACAGCTTGTAATCAAAGAGGGACTGCGCGTTGCCGATCAGGTGCCCGAGGGCCTCGGGGCCGTTGTGCCGCACGAAGGAGTCAGGGTCTTCTTGCGGCGGCAGCTGCGCGATCCGCACGCTGCACTCTTCCTGGATCAAGAGCTCCAGCGCCCGCAGGGTCGCGAGCTGTCCGGCCAGGTCCGGATCGTAGAGCATGACGACGTTCTGGGTGTAGCGCTTGATCAGGCGGATCTGGTCCTGCGTCAGGGCCGTGCCCAGCGAGGCGACGATGTTGGTCACGCCGGCCCGGAAAGGGAGGATCATGTCGAGGTACCCCTCGACGACGACGATCTCGTCGAGACGGCGCACGGCCTCGCGGGCCTGCGGCAGGCCGAAGAGGTGGCGCCCCTTGACGTAGACGGCGGTCTCGGGCGAGTTGACGTATTTGGGCATGCTCGAGTCCATCACGCGGCCGCCGAAGGCGACGGCCTGTTCTTTGATATCAAAGATCGGAAAGATGATGCGGTTGCGGAAACGGTCGTAAAATCCGCCTTGCTCCTTGCGTACGATAAGCCCCGCCTTCTCCAGGATGTCAAGGCCCAGCGCCTCGCGTTTCATGCCCTGGATCAAACGGTCCCATCCGTCGGGCGCAAAGCCCAGCCGGAAGGATGCGGCCGTTTCTTTCGTGACGCCCCGCTGCTGCAGGTAGGCGCGCGCGGCCTTCCCCTCGGGTGCCTTGAGCAGGATATCGTGATAGAACCGGCAGGCCTTTTCGTTGGCGGCCGTGACCTGTTGACGGACGTCCTGGCGCGCCTTCTGGGCCGGGGTGACGACCGGCTGCGGCAGGCTGATGCCGTTGCGCCGCGCGAGGATCTCCAGGGCCTCGCGGAAGTTCGCCCGTTCGTACTGCATGATAAAGGAGAGGGCGTTGCCGCCGACCCCGCAGCCGAAGCAGTGGAATATCTGTTTTTCCAGGCTGACGATGAACGAGGGGGTCTTCTCCGGGTGGAACGGGCAGCGTGCCTTGTAGCTGCGCCCGGCCCGCTTCAGAGGGATATAGGAGCCGATGACCTCGACGATATTACTGCGTTCCAGGACGTCCGTGACGACGGTGTCCGGATACAGATGCGCCATGATGACTCTCTTTTGAGTGTATGATCAAGCCTTGCGTCGGACCCGGTGGAATCCTGAGAACGCGGAGGTGGTGATCGGACAAGTCTCTTCGAGCTTGTCCAAGAGGAGGTTCATGCCCAAGGTGTCGGAGGCGACGTGCCCGGCCACGATGACGTTGACGTGTTTGCCCTGGAATTTTTTATAGTGCTCCTCGCTCAGGTGCATCCCCACGACCGTCCCGACCCCCGCCGTGACGAGGTGGTCGACGATGTCCTTGGGGCCCTCTGTGCCTCCCGTCATGTCGACGAAGATCTTCCCGGCGCGTTGCGCCGGAGAACCCACCAGGATCATCGGCGCCACGTGCCGCCGGCTGGCGACCCGGTATTCCTCTAGGGAGAGCAAAAGATCGAGGATCTCCCCGGGCGTCTGAGGCGCCTTTTTATCAAAGAGGCCCTGCAGGAACGCCGCCGCGTGGTTGTCGGCGGGCGTGTGCATGCAGATGAACGGGATGTCAAGGAGCCGCGCCGCGTCGGCCGCCCGGTAGTGGTTCGCTGCGTGCAGGCGGCGGCCGATCTCTTTCTTGCGGTCCGTCACCAGCCCTTCGGCGACCGTCACGGGGACGCCGACGCCGTTCAAGATGTCGGTCTGCATGTCCATCACCTCGTAGAGCTGGGCAAAGCCCGGGCCTGACGGGTGGTGGGAGAGGGCCAGGTCCACCCTGTCCTTCCCCTTGGCGTTCAATCTGTCAATGAGCAAAAGCTCGCTCGTGTCGATGTCGATGCCGACCATGGCGTGCGCCACGTCGCGGTCCGGGTCGCCGTAGACGATGCGGGAGTCGTCGTACGGGTGCTCCAGCATCTCCCGGTCGAGGCCCTCCCTCTTGTCCGCCGGCGTCTCGTCAAAGGCCTTCCGGCGCCGGGCGAGCATGGTGTCGATCTGCTGCGCGGAGCGCGGGTCGGCCGCGCGCCCCTCGGCGACGATAAGAGAATAGATGTCTTTCAGTTTCATAAGATGAGGGCGTCAGCGATCCAGCGCCCGGTCGACCTCTTCGTTGGGCGCGCCGTAAGGCAGGATCTTGTTCAGGAGACCGTTGACGCTGCCCTTGTAGACCGTGGGGGCCATCCGCAGGACCTTGTGGCCGAAGAGCGACGACTTGGCGCTCACCTCGAGGTAGCCGACGGTCGAGATCGTCAGGATATACAGGGCGATGCTGGCGACCCAGAAGCCGCGCAGGCAGCCGATGCCCAGCCCCACCCATTTATCCAGGGTGTTCTTGGCCTCGAGCTTGATGAGCAGAAAGAACGACTCCCGGATGATGCGGAAGAGCAGCGTGATGACGGTCAAGAGACAGCAAAACACAAAGACGTCCCCCGCATCAAGGGGGAGCGCCGGGACCTTTTCATTCAGGAGGTCTGACAGCGGCGTCGTGTAGATGTGAAAGGAGATGACCGTGACAAACCAGAGGCTGAGCAGTTTAAAGAGCTCAATTCCCGTGCCCGTTCGGATGCCGATAAAGCACATCCGCAGGATGATGCCGATGACCAGGAAGTCTACCCAATTGATCCCGACCAGATATTTGGTGAGCATTTTCCCCTATAAAATTTGCAAAAGTATAACATAGGATTGATGTTGCGTCAAGGTGCCGGGGCGAAACTTGACTTTGGGCCCCGATTATGTTACATTTGCCTTTAAATGAAGGAAGCGCTTTCCCCAAACCCCGTCCGGCAGGAGGACATCCTCGCGCAGCTCGCCAAGGCGCGGCAGGAGCTCTCCACCCTTTTTGAGATCTCCAACGCCATGCGCAAGACGCTGGCGCTGGACGAGATCCTCTATATTATCCTGACCGGCGTCACCTCCCACTCGGGCCTGGGGTTCAACCGGGCTATCCTGCTGTTGGCCGACGCCTCGAATCAGTATCTGGAAGGGGTCATGGGCATCGGTCCGGATAACGGCGAAGAGGCCCGCCGTATATGGGGGCTCATCGACGGCCGCCGGATGGACTTGGACGACCTCGTCAATGCCTACGGCCACTCCCGTCAGGCGCTCAACCGCTCCGCCTTTTACAATCTGGTCAAGAGCCTGCGGGTCTCCCTTCAGGATCCCGACGCCAGCATGCTCGCTAAGGCCTTTGCCGAGGCGATGCCCTTCCATATCCGCAAGGAGAACCGCGAACAGTTTCCCGACGACCCCCTGCTCAAGGTCTTCTCCTCCGATGAGTTTGTCGTGGTGCCGCTCAAGGCCCGCGACGCGTGCATCGGCCTGATCGTGGCCGACAACATCTTCACGCACCGGTCCATCACGAACGACGATATCCGTGTCCTGACGGTCTTCGCCAACCAGGCCGGCATGGCCATCGAGAACTCGAAGCTCTACGAACGCGCGCTGGTGCGCGCCCATAAGGACGCCCTCACCGGCCTGTGGAACCACGGTTATTTTCAGCGCGTCCTGGAGGACGAGCTGTACGTGGCCAAGGAGCAGTGCGCGTACATGAGCGTCATCATGCTGGACATCGACGACTTCAAGAATTACAACGACACGTGGGGCCACCAGAAGGGCGATGAGATCCTGGTGCGGCTCTCCGGCGTCCTCGTCGATTCTTCACGCAAGATCGACTGGGTCTGCCGCTACGGCGGCGAAGAGTTCACGATCATCCTGCCCAAGGCCTCACGCCGCGACGCCTGCATCATCGCCGAGCGCGTGCGGGCGAACGTCGAGAACTTCAGATTTGCCACCGAACCCGACCATCCCATCCAGCGGCTGACGGTGAGCGTGGGCGTGGCTTCCTTCCCCGAGGACGGCAACACCAAGTCCGAGCTGATCAAGGCCGCCGACCAGGCCCTCTACCAGGCCAAGGCCCAGGGCAAGAACCGCGTCGTCTCCGCCGGCCCCCCTCTCCCCTGATCCATCGCTGCGCGCATCGGACCATTCCCTCTCGAGGGGCAATGGTCCCGCCGCCCGCTGAACTCACCGAGACCATGCCTGTGGCCGGATGGGCCCCCTCTACCGGCAGACAATAAGGAAGTTTTTCGGCAAACGTCGGCAAGGATTTGCATTTTTGCCGTAGCGACCGGTTTAATGGAGCGTAACGGTAAAAATGCAAACCGTAGCCGACGGCGAAAAACTTCGTCTGCCGGGAGAGGGGGCCCATCCGGCAGAGTCTAGACGGATTCGGAGGAGAGTTCTTTCTTGGGCGGCGGCGCGGCGTCGCGCGCGGACGGCTGGGTCGTTTCGTGAAGCTTGACCGAGACGATCTTGGAGATGCCGGAGCGCTCCATCGTGATGCCGTACATGACGTTGGCACGCGCGATGGTCTTTTTGTTGTGCGTGATGGTGATGAACTGGGACGCCTTGGCGAAGTCGGCGAGCATCCGGCTGAAGCGGTCGATGTTCGACTCGTCCAGGGCCGCGTCGATCTCGTCCAGGACGCAGAAGGGCGAGGGCTTGGTCTTGAAGATGGCAAAGATCAGGGCGATCGCCGACAGGGCCTTCTCGCCGCCGGACAAGAGGGTGATGTTCTGGAGCTTCTTGCCGGGCGGACGGCAGATGATCTCGATCCCGGATTCGAGGACGTCCTCTTCATCGAGCAGAAAGAGCTTCGCCTCGCCCCCGCCGAAGAGCATGCGGAAGTAGTTCTTGAACTCCTCGGCCACGGTCTGAAAGGTCTCTAAGAACATCTTGCGGGTGTTGCGGTTGATCTTCTGGATGGCCTTCTGGAGCGTGTCCTTGGCCATGACGAGGTCGTTCTGTTGTTGCGTCAAAAAGTCGTAGCGGTGCTTGAGCTCCTCAAGCTCTTCGATGGCCACAAGGTTCACCGTCCCGAAGGACGCGACCTTATCGCGCAGGGCCGTGATCTCGTTCGTGAGCGTCTCGATGTGGATATCGGCGAGCGCATCGTCGGGCACAGGTGCCTGGTCGAGGTCCACCCCGTAACTCTGGAGGATCCGGCTCTTGGTCTGGGTGCTGCGGAAGATCAGCTCCTGTTCCTGCATCTGGTAGCGGTGGTGTTCTTCTTTGGCCTTGTCGATCTTCTCTTCTAAGTCGATGATCTGGCTCTGCAGGAAGTCAAGGGCGTTGACCTCTTCGATGCGCAGCTGGCTCAGATTCTGGTGTTCACGGGTCCGGCCGTCTATTTCCTCCTGGTTGTTCGTGATCTCTGTCGTGAGGGCCGTGATCTCCTGCTCAAGCTCTTGCGTCTTGGCCCGGCCGTCCCGGGTCTCTTTTTCGTTCAAGTCCCAGGTCTGGGCGTCCTGCGCCAGGGAATCCCTATAAAAGGTAAGGTTGTTGAGGAGGGATTCTTCCTTGGCCTTGTGGTTGGCGAGGATGGAGCGCAGCTGGGTGATCTCGACCAGCAGCTCCTCGCGCCGCGCCGTGCCCGAATCGACCTTGGCGGCGTTCGCGGCGATCGTGGCCTCATGGGTCGTCCTTTCGTTCTGGACGGCCTCCAGCTCTTGACGGGAGCGTGTCTCATCCTCCTGGGTCCGTTCAAGCTGACGGTTGACGTCGTCGAGTTCCGACGTCACGACACCCAGTTCGTCCCTGATCCGGCGTGCGTTGTCCGAGAGGTTGTTCGCCACCGCCTCTCTGTTGTTGAGCTGGTAGCGTTCTTGCTGGAGGGTCTCGGTCAGGGCGGTGACCTCTTGGACGACCTGCAGGAGCTCTTTTTCCTTCTCTTGCATCCGGTGCACGCGGTCTTCGATCGCCCGGCCGGCCCCCTCGATCTTCGCTTCCAGCGCCTGCCAGTCGAAGGATATGAACTTGATCTCGCAGCGGATCCGGTACGTCCCCGTCGCTTCATCAACGGTGACCTCGCGCGCGTGGGCGATGATGCCGGAGATGTCGTGTCGAGGCCTCTCCTTGATCTCGATGACCGCCTCTTCGGCATCCGGCATGCTGTCGTATTTGAGGCGCAGTTCTTTTAGGAATTCGATCTGTGACTGGAGGCCGAGTTTTTCCTTTTCGAGCTCGCGGACACCGGCGTCAAGGTCTTTGAGGTCGGTCTCGAGCCCCGTCTTTTTTTGGTCCTGGGCCTGCCGCGCCTGCTCGCGCTCCGCGAGGGCGTTCTTGCGGCCGCTGATCTCGGTCAGGAGTTCCTGGAGTTGCTGCGTCAGCTCGCTGTCCTCCCCTTGCGTCTTGATCTTTTCCGTCTCGAGCCGGCGCTGTCGCGCGTGCAGGGTGTGCAGGGAAGCCGTCGCATCGGTCAGCGTGTTGCGGGCCCTCGTCTCCTGCACATTGAGATCGAAGATGCGGGTCTTGAGTTCTTTGTTCTCTTTCAGGAGGGTCTCGATCGTGGCGCCGGTCGCGGCCAGCTCCTCTTCGCGGACTTTCAGGTCCGTTTCCTGGCCCGCGTACGAGGCGCGGTGTGCCTCGATCTGTGCCGTAAGTGCCGCGACGCTGTGTTCGTGGGCCTCCATGCGCGCCTTGAGGGGCGCCCTCTGGGCGTCGATGGCCGCGATGCGTTGCGCGAGGTCGACGATGCGGTCCTGGTTCAGGCGGATGTGCTGCTCGTTGCGGATGTTGGTGTTCTCGCGGACCGCCATCTCTTCTTTGAGCTCACTCAGCCGCCCCTCGAGTTCCTGGATACGGTTCTTCTGGCCGATGACCCGGCTGTCGAGGCCCTGGAGATCCTTTTGCGAGGCGCCTTCTTCCTCCTGGGCCTTTTTGAGCATCTGGCGCACGACCGTCTGCTCGGCCTCGGCATCTTTAAGCTCGATGCTCGCGATCTTGAGGTCGGCGTCTTTGAGCCTCTCGAAGACCTCCTTGTAGCGGCGGGCCTTGCTGGCCTGGCGCTCGATGGAGTTGATCTGACGGCGGACCTCGGCGATGATGTCGTTGACGCGCAAAAGATTGTTGTCCGTCTCCTCGAGCTTGCGCATCGCCTCCTTCTTCTTGGCCTTGTACTTGCTCACGCCGGTCGCCTCATCGAAGACGAGGCGCCGGTCCTCGGGCCGGGAGCTGATGACGAGGTCGATCTTCCCTTGTTCGACGAGAGAGTAGGACTCGGCGCCGATCCCCGTGCCCATCAGGATGTCGTTGATGTCGCGCAGCCGCACCGTGTTGTTGTTGATGAGGTATTCGCTGTCGCCGCTGCGCAAGAGCCTGCGGGTGATCGTCACCTCATCGTACTCGACGGGCAGGATCTTGGCCTCGTTGGAGAGCGTCAACGACACCTCGGCCAGGTTGCACGCCTCGACGGTCTCGGTGCCGTTGAAGATGACGTCCTCGCTCCTCGCGCCGCGCAGGGCCTTGATGGACTGTTCGCCCAGGCACCAGCGTATCGAATCGAAGATATTGCTCTTCCCGCACCCGTTTGGACCGACGATGGCGGTGATGCCGGGCTCGAAGTGCAGGACCGTGCGCTCGGCGAACGATTTGAAGCCCGTGATCTCGAGTTTTTTGAAGTACATAGGCTACCGCCTGGATTTTTCTTTGAGCTTTTTGGTCAATAGCGGAACGACCTGGAAGAGGTCGGCGACGATGCCCAGCGTCGCGATCTGGAAGATCGGCGCATGCGGGTCGCTGTTGATGGCGATGATGGTCTTTGAGGACTGCATGCCGACGAGGTGCTGGATCTGCCCCGAGATGCCGCAGGCGATGTAGACCTTGGGGCAGACGGTCTTGCCGGTCTGGCCGACCTGGTGCGAATAAGGGATCCAGCCGCTGTCCACCGCGGCCCGGGAAGCGCCCACCGCGCCGTTGAGGGCCTGGGCCAGTTCTTCGAGCAACGGGAAGTTCTCGGGACCCTTCATGCCCCGGCCCCCGGAGACGATGATATCGGCCTCGGCGATGTTGACGGTCGCCGAGACCTCTTCGATGATGTCCAGGAGGCGCGTGCGCGACGCGTACACGTCCTCCTCGAAGATCTCCTTGATGATCTCGCCCCGGCGCTTCGGGTCGGGCTCCGCCTCCATCATCACCTTGTGCCGGACGGTCGCCATCTGCGGCCGGTGGTGCGGGGTGATGATCGTGGCCATGATGTTGCCGCCGAAGGCCGGCCGCGTCTGGAGCAGGATCTCTTCCTTGGAGTCGATGTCGAGGTTCGTGCAGTCCGCGGTCAGGCCCGTGCCGACCTTGACGGCCACGCGCGCGATGAGCGAACGGCCGATCGAGGTCGCCCCGCACAGGACGATCTCCGGCCGGTATTTCTTGATGAGGCGCACCAGCACGGCGGTGTAGGGTTCGTCGAGGAAGTTCTTCAGCTGCGGGTGGTCGACGAGGTAGACCGTGTCCGCCCCGCGCGCGATCAAGTCCAACGCCTTCTTCTCGATCTCGTGGCCCAGGAGCAGGGCGCAGAGCTTCGTCCGGCGCTTGTCGGCCAGTTCCCGCCCCTTGCCCAGAAGCTCGTGGCTTACGGATTGGATGACCCCGCGTTTCTGCTCGCAGAAGACCCAGACGCCGGAGGCCGCGGCGTCCCGGACGGGGAGCACCTTTTCCCTTTTGATGGAGATCGCGTCGAACTTGCAGAGCTCGATGCACGCGCCGCAGAGGGTGCATAGTTCCATCTTGACGCGGGCCTTCTTGCCGACCATCACCAGGGCGCCGAAGGGGCAGGCCTTCACGCACAGGGTGCAGCCGACGCACTTGTCTTCGTGGATGATCAGCGACATAGTTTTATGCGATGGGCCGGCTGGAGATACTTTCCGTCCGGCCAAGTGTCATTAAACGATGACGTCTTTTAAGAAGGCGACGAGCTTGTCCGTCAGCTCCTCGGCCTCCCCGTGAAGGACCTCGCCCCCCTTGCGCCGCTCGGGCGAGAAGATCTTGATGACCTGCGTGGGCGAGCCCTTGAGGCCCAGACGTTCCTCTTCGCAGTCCAGGTTCTGCGCGGTGAAGATCTGGATCTTGGCGCTCTTGGCGCGCATCTTCCCTTTAAGGGATGGCAGCCGTGGCTCGTTGATCTCTTTGACGACGGTCAGAAGGCACGGCAGCGGCGTCTCGAGGACCTCGAAGCCCTCCTCCGTCATGCGCTCCACGCGCGCCGTACCCTCCCCGATGGACTCGATCTTTTTGATATAGGTGACCTGAGGGATATCCAGGTGTGTCGAGATGCCCGGCCCCACCTGCGCGGTGTCCCCGTCCGAGGCCTGCTTGCCGCACAGGATCAGCGTGAAGGCGCCCAGTTTCTTGATGGCGCGCGCGAGCGTGTAGCTCGTCGCGAGCGTGTCGGACCCCGCAAAGGCGCGGTCGCTGACAAGGACCGCTTCATCGATGCCCATGGAGAGGGCTTCGCGCAGGGCGGCCTGGGCCTGCGGCGGGCCCATCGTGAGGACCGTCGTCCTGCCGCCGAGAAGCTCTTTCAGGCGCACGGCCTCCTCGAGCGCGTACATGTCGAAGGGATTGATGATGCAGGCGACCCCTTCGCGCACGAGCGTGTTTGTCTCGGGGTCGATCTTGACGTCCGTCGTATCGGGGACCTGTTTGATGCAGACGACGATGTGGGCCTGCGCGGGGGATGCGTTGTTGTCCATCTACTTCGCCATCTCCTTGATGAGTTGAAGGGCGATGATATTGCGCTGGATCTGGTTCGTCCCTTCATAGATCTGGGTGATCTTGGCATCGCGCATCCGCTTTTCCGCCGGGTAATCCTTGATGTAGCCGTAGCCGCCGAATATCTGGACGGCGTCGGTCGTGACCTTCATCGCCACGTCCGAGGCGAAGAGCTTGGTCATGGCAGAGGCCTTAGAGACGTTCTTGACGCCGGCGTCGATCATGCGGGCCGTCGCGTAGATGAGGGCGCGGGCCGCCTCGACCTGGGTGGCCATGTCCGCCAGCATCCACTGGATGCCTTGAAAGCTCGAGATCGGCTTGCCGAACTGGACGCGCTCGCGGGCGTATTTGACCGCCGACTCCAGGGCCCCGGCCGCTATCCCCAGGGCCTGGGAGGCGACGCCGGGCCGCGAGACGTCAAAGGTCTTCATCGTGATGATAAAACCCATCCCCTCCCTTGCCAGGATGTTTTCCTTGGGGACCTCGCAGTCGGTGAAGATGAGCTCTCTCGTCGAGGAGGCGCGGATCCCCATCTTGTCTTCTTTCTTGCCGAAGGTGAAACCCTCCATGCCTTTTTCCAGGATGAAGGCCGTGGCCCCGCGGGCGCCCTTGGATTTGTCCGTCATGGCGATGACGATGTAGACCTCCGCGTCCCCTCCGCCCGTGATGAAGTGCTTGAGGCCGTTGAGGACGTAATGGTCTCCCTTCTTCTTCGCTATGGTCTGGATGGCGCTGGCGTCCGAGCCCGCCGCGGGTTCCGTGACGGCGAACGCCGCCAGTCTCTTGCCGGCCGCCAGGTCCGGCAGATACTTCTTCTTCTGCTCATCCGTGCCGAAGAGGAGGATCGGGTCCAGCCCCAGATAGGAAGCGGCAAAGCACAGGGTGATGCCGCCGCAGGCCTTGGAAAGTTCTTCCGTCGCCAGGCACGTCTCGAGCACGCCGCCGCCGAGGCCGCCGTACTCCTCGGGGATGGAGACGCCGAAGAGGTCGGACTGGGCCAGGATCTTGACGATCGGCCAGGGGAACTCCTCGGTCTTGTCGTACTCCGCGGCCACCGGCGCGATCTTCTCTGAGGCGATCTGGCGGCAGAGGTCGCGGATCATGATCTGCTGTTCGTTCAAAAGGTAATCCATACGTCGCTCCTTAGGTTCACTTTATTTTTTTCAGCACGGCGATCTCGCCGCAGCCGGGGAACTTCGGGCAGTTGCAGCATTCGGCCCAGACCTTGTGGGGCAGCCGGGACTTGGGGATGATCCGGAACCCGAAACGCCGGAAAAATTTCGGAAGATAGGTCAAGGCGAAGACCGAACCGACCTTGAGATCGGCGGCCTCTTCCAGGCACGCCTGCACCAGGAGACTGCCGAATCCCTTGCCGTGATGCTTGCGGGCCACGGCCAGAGACTTGATCTCGGCAAGATCGTTCCAGCCGACGATATGCAGGGCGGCACAGCCGATGATGCCGCCCTTCTTGTCGCAGATCACCCAGAAGTCGCGCACCGTCTCATAGAGCTCATTGAGCGACCGCGGCATCATCAGGTCTTTGTCGGCGAAGCCGTTGATGAGCTCGTGGAGTTTTTTCGCGTCTTCGATGCGGGCCTTGCGTATCATTGTCTTAATTGAAAGGCGTAGATCGTGTTCTGCACCCCTTCGCGCGCGATCATGACGGCGATGGCCGCCAGAAAGACGTAACTGATCTTGGAGAACGCCTTCATCCCGGGGCCGCCCAGCAGCCGGGTCAAGAGCGGCGCGTAGCGCAGGACGACCCAGGTCAAAGCCATGTTCGCCATGAGCGCCGTCAGGGTCGCGATCCGTCCGAAGTTGTCGATCAGCATCATGGATGTCACGATGACCGCCGGGCCCGTAATGAGCGGGGTCGCCAGGGGGAAGACCCCCAGGTCTTGTGAGCGCATTTCTCCGAAGATCCCCCGGGATTTGCCGGGCAGGATGAGATAGACCGAGATGATGAAGAGCAAAATCCCTCCGGCGATGCGGAAGTCATCGATCGTGATGCCCAGCCCTGTAAGGATGGCGCGGCCCAAGACGACGAAGAGGACGGCCAGCACCGACGCGATGACGATCGACTCGTTCAGGATGCGGCGGCATTGCTTGCGCGTAAGCCCTTCGGTCAAACCGAGATACAGCGGGACCGTCCCGACCGCGTCGATCGCCAGAAATATGGGTATAAAGGTAACGATGTACGGCTTGAGGGCTGTCAACAACATGGGCACTATTATACAAAAAGAGCGGGAAATTGCCAGGGTTTTTTGCGTTACGGACCGGACTCCGCCGACAGGTCGCGTATCTTTTTTTTAAGGCCGGCGTTGGTGCTGTCATAGCGCAGCGCCGATCCCCAGGCCTTGCGGGCGGCGACCGGCTGGTCGTCCGCCAAAAGGAGGTCGCCGAGGAGTTCCTGGTAGCGCGGATGCTTTTCTGAGAGCGCGGCGGCTGTCTGGACCGCGGCCAGGGCCTCTTGTCTGTTGCTCTCTTCCAGGATGAGCGCCTTGGCGTAAAAACCTTTAGCGAACTTCGGGCATTTTTCGGTGACCGCGTTGATGACCTTCAAGGCCTTCTCTTTCTCTCCCAGGGCGTCATAGACGAGGGCGAGGCGTGCGCGCAGGGTCACATCCCCGGGATCGAGGATGAGGGCGCTGCGGACCCACTTGAACGCCTCGAGATGGTCCCACGCTATGAAATATTCGTAATCGGCGAGGTAACCCATGGCCTCGGCGTTCTGGGACGCGATGGAGAGGGCGATGCGCGCCTCGCGGGCGGATGCGGCGTAACATTCCAAGTGGTTGAGCAGGCGCGCGCGGTTGAGATACGGCCAGGGGAAACGGAAGGCGATGCCGAGCCTCAGGTAGTCGGGGTCTTCAGGCGTCCATTTCTCGAGGTCGATGCCGTAGCGCTTGATGAGCGCGGCGTTCTCCGGCGTGTCCTTCAAGAGGATGATCGCCTGTTCGTCGAAATAGACGACGCGCCAGGCGCCGCTGTTGATCAGCGTGAGCAGCAGGCCTATGTGCAGCTGGTTGGACGGTGCCGTGAGAAAGAATCCCTCGATGCGTTGCTCGGCGACCAAACGCTCGAGGACCGTCCCATTGCCGGCGCCGGTCTCGACGTAGTCCTTGAAGAAGTCTGCGCCGTAGAGTTCGGTACGTCCGTCGATATAGACGCGGCGCTGCGGGAAGGCCTTGCCGATGAGATAAGCGCCGGAGTTGAAGTCGTTGAACATCCGCTCGGGAAAAGGCTCGCTGAGGAGGAACGCAACGGCCTTATCAGGGTAACGCCGGTTGGCGTGGCCCATGAAAGAGGACTTGAGCTCGTAGGTCTCGTAGTCGAACGTGGCGGTGTTGACCAGGCGTTCGGCGCCCCTGAGCGGAAAGAAGACGAGGCCCGCGACGGCCACGACAGTAAGCGCCCCGCGTGTTCTTTTGACGGGGGCCGGCTGCGGCCAGGCCTTGCCGCCTTCAAAGGCCCTGTTGACGTTCTGGAAGATGATATACGCGGCCACGACACAGAAGTACGCGACGTTGCGCAGCGCCGTCTGGCCCAGGCCCAGGAAGACGAGCCCCAGGAGCACCTCCGTGACATTGACGCGGC
>CAZDLS010000019.1:0-19449 GCA_964506425.1 uncultured Planctomycetia bacterium
CGTTCGTGGTGCCCGGCGGGTCCATCGTGCCTGCGCCGTATCCGCATCGGCCGAATACGTAGGGCGCCGACGCCGGCGCGCCGATCTGGCGGCCGAGCCCCGCAAGGATGGCCATGCCGGTCGGCGTCACGTTCTCAAAGAGGAACGGCAAAAAAACGACCTCCTTGCCTTCCAAGAGGACGCCTGTGGCCGGGCCAAAGCGCTGACACACGGGGATCGGACCATAGAGGATCTCCTTACAGCCAAAGTGTTCCAGGCCCGCGGAGGCGGCCACGATATCGACGAGCGAATCCACGTCGCCGAGCTGATCAAAAGACATGTCGCCGTGGACGTGGCCGTGGACCCGCGCCTCGGCATCGCGCAGGACGCCGTAGATCTTGAGCGCGCGCTCCCGGACGCCCCGGGGCAGGCGCGCCCGCTTGATCAAACGCACGATCTGCAAGTACGAATAGTGGCGCGGCGTCCGGAGGACCACGTTGCAGTGGCGCGCCCGCACGTGGCCGCGCTCGACCCTGCGCACCATTACGTCCACGCCGCGGACCCCCAGGCTCCTGAGCGTCCGGCGCAGCACGGCCTGCGGCAGGCCCAGGTCCACCAAGGCCGCCACCGTCATGTCCCCGCTGATCCCGCCGATAAGATCAAAGTAGAGCGTCTTCATATCGTTGTCCGAAAAACCGCGACAAAGTCAATAGGCGACACGCAGCATGGAGCCGGCGAGGTAGCCGGCGCCGAAGCCGTTGTCGATGTTGACGACGGCGATGCCCGGCGAGCAGCTGTTGAGCATGGTCAAGAGGGCTGCCAGCCCCTCAAAGCTCGCGCCGTAGCCGCAGCTCGTGGGCACGGCGATGACGGGACACGCCACCAGGCCGCTGACCAGGCTCGCGAGCGCGCCCTCCATCCCCGCCACGACGATGACGACGCGCGCCTTCTTCAGCAGGGCCTTTTTGTCGAGGACGCGGTGCACGCCGGCGACGCCGACGTCGTAGAGGCGTGTCGCGGAAAAACCCGACAGGGCGAGCGTCGCCACCGCCTCCTCCGCGACCGGGATATCGCTCGTGCCCGCCGTCATGACGAGGACCCCCGCGTCCTTGAGCCGCTTCGGGCGGCGGCAGAACGCCAGCCCGGCCCGCTTGTCGTAGACGATCCCCCTGACGCGCCGGCCCACCCTCCGGAAGGCGGCCGGCGACAGCCGCGTCAGCAAGAGCGGCGCCTCTTTATCCTTCAAGAGGACGCGCGCGATCGCAACGATCTGACGCGGTGTTTTGTTTTGGCACAAGACCACCTCGGGGAATCCCCGGCGCCTTTGCCTGTCGGTGTCCACGCAAGCAAAACCCAGATCCACGTAACTCGCGCGCTTCATAAGGTCACGATGAAATACAAGAGGAAACCGATGATGACGAGGGAAAGGAGGTAGAAGTCGTAGTGGTAGACGAAATCCCGGAGGCGTTCGGAGAAGTTGCCCTGGATCGAAACGAGGGTCGCGTTGGGCTTGATCTTGTGGCGGACGCCGTCGATCTGCTCCTTCTTGAAACGCAGATACACCCCGCCGACCTTGTACGCGGGGATGAGACCCCTTTCGGCCAGATCGATGACTTCTTTTTCCGTGATATTCAAGTACTGCGCGACCTCGCGGATCGCCAGCAGCTTACCTGTCATGAAGAGACACCTTTATCGAAGTCTTAACCCAGCTTGTTCGCGGAGACCCACTCGTCGATCTTCTTGCGCTCAAAGCGCCAGTGGTTCGACTCCTTGAAAGCGGGGATCTTTCCGTTGTTGGCCCAATCCAGGATGGTGGACATGTCCACCTCGAGATACCGCGCCAGCCCCTCGGTGTCGAAGACGTCGCTCAACATGGCGCAGCGCCCCTGGAAGATCGCCCCTTCGGCGATGCTCAGCATCGGGGTCTTGATGTTGCCGTCCAGGACCGCGCGGGCGCGCAGCGCGAGGCGCTTCGTGGCGATGATGTCGCCGCGCACCTTGCCGAAGATCTGGATGTCCTCGGCGGTGACCGTCGCCTCGACCGTCGCGTCCTCGCCGATCTCGAGGACCCCCTGCGTCTCGAGCGTCCCCTCGAACTTCCCGTTGATCCTCAGGTGGACGGGGTCCTTGAAGGTGAGGCTCCCCTGCATCGCGGAATCGACGGTGATCACGCGGTCGTCAGTCTCCCTCCTCTTCTCTCGCATGGCCATGGCTCTCTCCTTTTTTGTGAATCTGGAACTCGAAGTGCCGCAGGAACAGCAGCACCAGAAGGACCAAGAACGTGACGTAGACCGACGTCTTGAGAAAACCGCAGCCGATGCTCAGACCCAGGGCCGCGACCACCCACAGCGTGGAGGCGGTCGTCAGGCCGCGGATGTGTTCCTGTGAGCGCAAGATCGTACCGGCGCCCAAAAAACCTATGCCCGTGATCACGCCCGCTGCGATGCGCGTGGGATCGACGGTTCCTTGCGCTTTATATATATCAAAAACATGCAGCGATGTCAACATGATGAGGGTCGAGCCCAGACACACCATGATGTGCGTGCGCAGGCCCGCCTCGTGGCGGCGCCACTCGCGCTCCACGCCGATGAGGCCGCTCAGGAGAAACGCCACCGTCAATCGAAAGATCATCTCAGCATCCGTCAGCATGCTAACCCCCTTACGGCAAAAGTGAGACTTTCAGCCAGGCTCTTTGTCTCATTTTTGAACCGCAAATTTGAGACAAAGAGCCTGGCTGTTTGTCTCACTGTTTGTCTCAACTGTTTTTCTCGTGTGCCAGACGGCACCCCAGGCTCGCCACCATCGCGGCATTATCCAGGCAATACGGCCGTGGGGCGATCGTGAGAACCAATCCCGCTGCGGCGGCCGCCTCCCGGAGCCGGCGGCGCAGATATCCGTTGAAGGCGACGCCGCCGCCCACGGCGAGGTCCTTGATCTTGTGCCGGCAGGCCGCCCTCACGGCCTTGGCGACCAGGTCGTTCACCACCGCCTCCTGGAACGAAGCGCACAGGTCACAGACGACGGCGTGGTCCAACTTTCCGTACCTCTTTTCAAGCTCGCGCACCTTATACAAGACGGCGGTCTTGATCCCGCTGAAACTGAAATCAGAGCCGTCGCAGGTACAACGGAAGGAATACGCATGCGGCCGGCCGTGCTCGGCGAGGCGCTCGATCGGCGGACCACCGGGATACCCCAGACCCAGCATCTTGGCGACCTTGTCAAAGGCCTCGCCCGCGGCGTCGTCGCGCGTCGCGCCCAGCACGGCCTGGCGGCCCAAGGCCGAGACCTTGTAGAGCGCCGTATGCCCTCCGGAGACGACGAGGCCCACAAAAGGGTATCTCAGCGGGGTCTCGATAAAAGCCGCGTACAGGTGCGCCTGGATGTGATCGACGACAAAAAGCGGCAGCTCCCACGCGGCGCTCAGGGCCCGCGCAAAGGACGTGCCCACCAAGAGCGACCCGATCAACCCCGGGTTCTGCGTGACGGCGACCGCGTCCAGACGCCGGGCCGCGGTCCGGGCCCGGCAAAGGGCCTCGTCCACGACCGGTACGATAGACTCCAGGTGCGCGCGCGAGGCGATCTCGGGGATGATCCCGCCGAACGCCGCGTGCTGGGTCAGGCTCGAGGCCACCACGTGCGCCTTGATCTCCTGCGGCCCTGCGGCAACGGCCGCGCACGTCTCATCGCAGGAGCTCTCGATCCCCAAAACGACGGGCCGCCTCCTCACGTCTTCTCCTGCAGGGCCTCGCTGACGTTGATAAAACGGAACCCCGCGCGCTCCAGCCTCGGGATCTCCTCCTCCAGGACCCGGATCGTAAGCGGCCGGTCGTGGCCGAGTCCGACGGCGATGCCGTGGACCCGGGCCTTCCCGGCCAATTCCTCGAGCTGGGCCCGGATCGCGTCCGCGTCGGTCTCGTTATCGATAAAAACGTCGCGCTGCGTGAAGGCGACGCCCTTGCGCCGGGCCACGGCAGCGCCGACGCTCTGCGGCGTCACCAGGCTGTCCACGAAAAAAAGCCTCCTCTTCTTCAGGTACGCCATCACCGTGCCCATCAGGGCCGCGTCTTCCGTGGCCTTGGAGCCCATGTGGTTGCTGATCCCCTTGGCAAAGGGCACGGAGACGAAAGCCTCATCAAGAAGCTTGATGACGTCCGCGGGGCGCTGCCCCACTGACAGCATCCTCTCTTCCAGGCCGTAGTTCTCCTTGTCGTGCGGCTCCATGGGCATGTGCACGATCACGTCTTTATCCTTGTCGTAGGCGAGCTTTGCGATGGTCTCTGAATACGGCTTGAACGGCAGGATCGAGAGCGTGACGTGAAAGTCGTTATCCAGGATAAATCGCCGGTGGCGCAGGTTATATCCCCAGTCGTCCAGGATGAGGACGATCTTCCCCTGCAAGGGCACGGACGGCAGCTCCCCCACGACGGGCGCCGCCGCCTCCTCAGCAGGCGGCGCCGGCAACGGCGCCGGCACAGGACGCTCGACCACAGGCGCCGGCCGGCGGTCAGAGCGCAAAAAGACATAAAGCAGGACCGCGGACTGGGCCAGGACGATGACGGACAAAAGGAGGATGACGGCGTTCTTGATATTGTTCATGACAACGGCAGGGTGTGTGTCTTGATCAAAACGCCTCCTTGGCGGCGCCCGTGCAATTCCCGAAGACCTTCAGGCTCTTGAGCAGGTCGACGGCCCGCGCCAGGACAGGGTCGGCAGCGACAGAAAACGCAGGCTCGGGCGGCGCCGCCCCCTCTTCTTTTTCTTCCGGGGGCTCGATCTTCTCGAAGATCTTCTCTACGCGGTCGGCGTCGGCGGCCGGCGGCTCCTGCGCCTTTTCGCTGACGACGATATCCGGGATGATGCCGTTCTCCTGGATCTGTCCGCCTGACGGCGTCAGGTAATAATTCGTCGTCAGTTTCAGGGCCGAGCCGTCACGCAGGGGAAAGACGGTCTGGATGGAGCCTTTACCGAAGCTCTTCGTGCCGATGATAACGGCCCGCTTGTGATCTTTCAGGGCGCCGGCCATGATCTCGCTCCCTGAGGCGCTGCCTTCGTTGATCAGGAGCACCAGCGGCGTGGTCGTGTCCGACGCACCGTACGTCGAAGAGATGGGTTCCCGCTGCGCAGGGTCCCTGCCCTGGATCGTGACCAGGACCGATTCCCGGGGCAGGAAGCGCTGCGTCACGTCTATAGCCCTGTCCAGGAGCCCGCCGGGATTGTTGCGCAGATCGATGATCAGGTTTGTCATGCCCTGTTCCCTGAATCCGCGCAGCACGCGGTCGAGCTCGCGCGGCGTCTCCTCCCGGAACTCGACGAGCTTGAGGTAGGCGATGCCTTCCTCCAGGATCCGCGCCTCCCGGATGTCCTGGATCTTTATCATCGCCCGCTTGATCTTGAAGCTGCGCAGATTCTGTTCCTTCTCGCGCCAGACCGCGATCTCGACCTGCGTACCCGGCTTGCCGCGCAACTTCTTCACCGCGTCGTTAAGGGTGAAATTCCTGGTGACGGTGTCGTCGATCTTCACGATGCGGTCGTTGGGCTGCAGTCCCGCCTCCCAGGCGGGCGTGCCCTCGATGGGCGTGATCACCGTCACGAGGTTGTCCTTCATCGTGATCTCGACACCCACCCCGCCGAACTTGCCCTCGGTATCGATCTTGAGCTCGTCGTACTCTTCCGGTGTCATGAACTGGCTGTGCGGGTCTAAGTCCGTCAGCAGACCCGCCATCGCCCCGTAGATCATCTCCTTGGGGTCCGTCTCTTTGACATACTGCGTCTGGATAAAGGCGAGGGCGTCGGCGAAGAGCTCCAGCTCCTTGTAGGTCGTGTCCTTCTCTTTCTGGGAGACGGCCGCGGAGACGGCCAGGCCCGTCAGGACGAAGACCGAGAACACGACACAAAAGAGCACGAAGATCTCTTTCACCGCGCTCAACCAACGCACAACTCTCATGATGTCAACCTCTTCCTTAAAAGCTCCTGGGCCACCTTGGGATTGGCCTTGCCCTGGGTGGAACGCATCACCTGGCCGACCAAGAACATCAGGGCGCTCTCTTTACCCTGGCGGTAATCGGCCGCCGTCTTTTCGTTCTTCTCGAGGACCTCGTCGACGATCGCGCCCAGCGCGCCTTCTGCCGACATCTGCGCCAGGTCCTTCTCCTTGACGATCTGTGCCGGACCCTTTCCGGAGTCGAGCATGGCACCCAGGACGTCCTTACCCGCCAACTGGCTGATCACGCCGTCCTCGACCAGACGGATGAGCTCGACGAGAGACGCGGGCGAAAGACCCAACTGGTCCAAGGAGACGCCGCGCGCGTTCATCTGGGCGAGGACCGGCCCCATCAGCCAATGGGCGACCTTCTTGACCTCCTGAAAAAGATGCGCGCCCTCCTCGAAAAAGTCCGCCATGTCTTTGGAAGCGATCAAGACAGCCGCCTCCTTGGGGGCAAGGCCATACGTGCTGCAAAACCGTCGGACGCGCGCCAGCGGCAGTTCGGGCAGCTCCCTGCGCAACACCTCCAGGTCCGCATCGCTAAAGGTAAAGGGCGGCAGGTCCGGCTCGGGAAAGTAACGGTAGTCATGCGCCTCTTCTTTCGAGCGCATGGAGCGGGTGGCCTGCTTTTCTTCGTCCCAAAGCCGCGTCTCCTGGACGAGGCGCTCCCCGGCCTCCAGCGCCCCGGTCTGGCGCGTGATCTCGAATTCCAGGGCCGCGCGCACGGCCTTGAACGAATTCATGTTCTTGAGCTCGGTCTTGATGCCCAGGCCCGTGGTGCCGGCGGGCCGCATAGAGACGTTCGCGTCACAGCGCAAGGTCCCCTTCTCCATGTCGCAGTCCGAGACCCCCACATACTGCAATAAAAGCTTGAGCCCCGTCAGATAAACATAGGCCTCCTCGGGCGAGAAGATGTCGGGCTCCGAGACGATCTCCAGGAGCGGTGAACCGGACCGGTTGAAATCAACGAGGCTTGAGCCGCCGGCCTCCGGATGCAGGAGCTTGCCCGCGTCCTCCTCCAGGTGCACACGCTTGATCCGGACCTCCCTGGAAACACCGCCGCCCTCGACCGCCAGGCGCCCATGCTCAGCCAAAGGCAGGTCGTATTGGGAGATCTGGAAGTTCTTGGGCAGGTCAGGATAAAAGTAGTTCTTGCGGTCGAACTTCGTGAAAGAGCGCACGCGGCAGCCGAGCGCCAGCCCCACCTTCGCGGCGCTGCGCAGCGCCTCGGCGTTCAAGACCGGAAGCGACCCCGGCAGCCCCAGGCACACCGGGCACGTCTGCGTGTTTTCCGGCGCGCCGAAGTCATTCGCACAGCCGCAGAAGACCTTCGTCTGCGTCTTCAACTGCACGTGCACCTCCAGGCCTATGACCGGTTCATACCTTGCCGTACTCATGCCATATCTTTCCTGTGGCCGGATGGGTCCCCTCGCCCGTCCGGCCAAACAAGGTTACAGCTTGGGCTTCAGGGTGTGCCAGGGCGTCTTCTGCTCGTAGAAGTGCGCCAGGCGGTAGATACCTTCCTCGTCAAAGGGCCTGGCCAGGATCTGCATGCCGACGGGCAGACCGCTCTTCGTCATGCCGCAGGGGACTGAGAGCGCCGGCAGGCCCGCCAGGTTGGCGGAAATAGTATAGATATCCGAAAGGTACATCGCCAGGGGATCCTCCATCTTCTCGCCCAGCCGGAAGGCCGGGGTCGGCGACGTCGGGGTGACGATCAGGTCGCACCCCGCAAAGACCTTGTCGAAATCGCGGCGGATGAGGGTGCGCACCTTGAGCGCGCGGCCGTAGTACGCCTCGTAGTAACCGCTGGACAGGACGTACGTGCCCAGGATGATGCGGCGCTTGGCCTCGGCCCCAAACCCCTCGCCGCGCGTCTTCTTGTACATGGCCACGAGCGCGCCGTCCTCTTTGTTGGACGGGTCCGGGCGGCGCAGGCCGTACTGCACGCCGTCGAAGCGCGCCAGGTTTGACGAGGCCTCGGCCGTGGCGACGATGTAATAGGTCGCCACCGCGTACTCCGTGTGCGGGAGGCTGACATCAAAGAAGGTGACGCCGTGCCCTTTTAAAAGGGCGATGGCCTCATCCAGGGCGGCGCGCACCTCCATGTCCATCCCCTTGATGAGATACTCGCGCGGCAGGCCCACGCGAAGCCCCTTGACGTCGCGGCCCAATATCTTCGCGTAATCCGGGACGGTCCGGTCCGCGGACGTCGCGTCGCGCTCGACGGGACCGGCGATCGCGCTCAGGAGGAACGCGTTATCCCGCACGTCTTTGGTCAGGGGCCCGATCTGGTCGAGACTCGAGGCAAAGGCGATGAGGCCGTAGCGCGAGACGCGGCCGTACGTCGGCTTCATCCCCACCACCCCGCAGAACGAGGCGGGCTGACGGATGGAACCGCCCGTATCCGAACCCAGGGCCATGACCGCTTCGTCCGCGGCCACGCAGGCCGCTGACCCGCCGCTCGACCCGCCGGGGACGCGTTGCAGGTCCCACGGATTGCGCGTCGGGTAAAGACAGGACGTCTCGCACGACGAGCCAAAGGCGAACTCGTCCATGTTCGCCTTGCCCTGGACAAAGGCGCCGGCCTCTTTGAGCTTCGTGACGACGGTCGCGTCGTACGGCGCCACAAAACCCTGCAGGATCTTCGAACAGCACTCGACCGCCTCCCCCAAGCTGCAGATATTGTCCTTGATGACGACGGGGATATCCCGCAGCGGCCCCTCGGCGCGGTCGGCGGGCGCCTTAAAATCCGGCGGCCGCGCAAACGCGCGCACCTTCTCTTCGACCGCCGTGAAGCGCTTCTTCAGGTCTGCGCGCAGCGCCTCCGGTGTCGCCTTCTTCGCGTGCAGGCGTTCCCGGAGGACCGAAGCGGTGAGGGTATTCAGGCTCATTCGATCACCCGGGGGACCTTGTAAAAGGCACCCTCTCTTTGGGGAGCGATGCGCAAGACCTTGTCGATCTCCAGGCAGGGCCGCCGGACGTCCGGCCGCAGGACATCCTTGATGTCCAGGGCATGGGCCGTGGGCTCGATCCCTTCGACGTTCAACGACTTTAGCTTGTCGATATAGGCCAGGATCCCCTCCAGCTGGCCCTGAAAGTGTTCGATCTCCCCGGACGTCAATCCCAGCCGGGCGAGGTGCGCGATATGACGGACTTCTTCTTTGGAAATAGGCATGACGCGCTTACTATATCATCGTCGTCGTTGAATGTCAAAAATTAGATTGGCGAGCTCTTCAAAATCATCCAGACTCATCTCTTCGGCGCGCCGGCCGAGGTACTTTTCAGCCCTCGCCGAGCTCAAAAGCTCAGCGGGCAAGAAGGCCTTCAGGGCCTTGGCCAACCGCTTGCGACGCTGGCCAAAGCCGGCGCGGATGACCTGAAAGAGGAGCCGCGAAGACTTGACCCCCCGTACCCCGGGACCCTGAGGCATCAAGCAGATAAAGGTAGACGTTACCTTGGGCCGCGGCCGGAAGGAACCAGGGCGGACATCAAAAAGGGCCTTGACCGAAAAGTGGTAACGGACAAAACACGTCAGGCTGCCGTAGGCCTTTGAGCCGGGTCGGGCTGTGAGACGGCCGGCCACCTCTTTCTGGACGGTCAGGTAGGCGGCCTTGACAAAGGGCGCTGCCGCGCACAGGAGCTGCAGGATAGGCGAGGTGATATTGTAAGGGATATTACCGAGCACCACGAGGCGGCCGGCGTGGTGGCGGCGGGCGATGCTCTCAAGGTCTGTCTTGAGGATGTCCCGGCACAGGACGGTGAGCCGGGAACGCTGGGGCACGGACGCCTTGAGGCCGGCGGCGCGGCCCCGGTCGATCTCAACGGCGACGACGCGGCGGACCCGCTCCATGACAGGCCGCGTGAGCGCGCCGTCTCCGGGTCCTATCTCGAGCACGACGTCACGGCGCGCGAGGTCGAGACAACTAAGCATCTTTCTTTGTATGTTCGGATCGACGAGGAAGTGCTGGCCGAAACGCCGCAGGGCCGCAAGCCGCCTGCTCATCGGCAAGGCCTCCGGCTGAGGGCAACGGCCGACCGCAGCGCCGCCTCCATCGAACCGGCATCCGCCTTACCCTTTCCCGCGATGTCAAACCCCGTGCCGTGGACGGGCGAGGTGCGCACGAAAGGCAGGCCCGCCGAGATCTGGACGCCGGTAGAAAAATCCAGCGCCTTAAAAGCCGAGAGCCCCTGGTCATGATACATGGCCAGGACGCCGTCAAACCTGCCGGCGCGGACCGACGTAAAAACGGTATCCGCGGGCCAGGGGCCGCTGAAGACACCGGCAGACCCTTTATTCAGCCGACGGATGGCGGGGATGATGTGGCGCGCCTCCTCATCGCCGAAGAGGCCGTCCTCGCCGGCGTGCGGGTTCAGGCCGCAGACGGCGATGCGCGGCCTTTTGATGCCGAAGCGCTCCCGCAACAAGCGAAGGGTGAGCCGGCCGCACGTGACGATGCGCTCTCGGTCGAGGACGCGCACGGCCTCGCGCAAGGCCAGGTGCCGCGTGACGAGCGCGACCCTGAGGTGCGCGCCGGCAAAGACCATCGCCGCCTCTTTGACCCCGAAGCGCTCCATCAGGAACTCCGTGTGGCCGCTGAACGGCATGCCGCCGGCCTGGATGTTATGCTTGGAGACGGGCGCGGTCACGAGTCCTGCGCAGACCTTCTGCTTCAAAAGAAGAACGGCCTCCTCGAGGTAAAAGAGGCTCGCCGCTGCGGTGACCCGGGAGGGCCGGCCGAAGGAAAGGGGCACGGGGACCGCGTCGTGATGATCGAGCAGGCAGACATTCGCCGACGCCCTAAACCCGCAGCGCCTCAGCACCGGAGCGTCCCCCAGAATAAAAAACGCCGCACCCTCGATGCGACGCGCGCGGCGCAAGGCCTTGACCACTACCTCGGGGCCGATCCCGGCGGGATCGCCCATTGTGACGGCGATGGGAACGGGCTTCATTCCTCCCTGATGGAGATGTACGCCTTTTCTTTCAGGCCCTCGATCCACTCCTTGTAGGCCTTCTCGAACTTTTCACTCTCCAACGCCTTCTTGATCTCGGCCTTTACCTCATCGAGCGGCCGGCGGGACGGCGGTTCGATGCGCCGCAACAAAAAGACGTAAAACCCCGTGTCAAAAGGATACGGCTCCGACGCGACGCCCGGCTCCAGATGAAAGATAAAATCCTCCAGCTCCTTCTTGAGCTGACCCCGGCGCACCACGCCCAGATCGGCGCGCTTGGAATACTTTTCAAAAACGGTATCATAGGCCTCGCCCTGGGCCAGCGCCTCCCGGACCGAAGCCGCCTGCCCCTCCTCTTCGACAAAGACCGTGTCGACCAACGCGGACTCGGGGACCGAAAACATCGACGGGTTCTCCTGGTAATAGTCGGTCACCTCCCGGGGCGTCACCATCACCTTCGCGCGCACCTCCCGCTGGATCACGGCGTAAACGAGATACTGCTCGCGCAGCTTGGCGCGCAGCTCCGTCAACGAGAGCCCCTGGCTGCGCAGGGCCTGGTCAAAGGCCACCCCGCTGCCGGCGCGGAACTTCATGTCCCGGATGCGCTCATCGATAACCGCTTCGTCCGTTCTGAGCTGCAACGCCTCGGCCTCCTGCAGGATCAGATGGTCCTCGACCAGGCGCTCGACGAAGAGCCGGTGCAGGTCTTTGGGATCAGCGTCCATCTTCTCCAGGGCGACGTTCGCCACCTTCATGAAGACGGCCAGGTCCTGCTCCGTCACCACGTCCGAATTGACGATGGCGACGATCTTATCGACCTCCTGGCCGAAGGCCGGGCAGGCCAAAAGACAAAAAAGTGCAAGCGTGACAAAATAATAACGCATGGACAACGTCCTAAGGTTTGGAAACTGTTTCCTCAACTCATCCCTTGCAGTCACGCTCCAGGACCGAGACCGCTTCGCGCAGCAAGCGGCAGTACATGTCGAACCCGACCTGGGCGATGTGGCCGTGCTGCTGGACACCGAGGAGGTTGCCGGCCCCCCGGATCTCCAAGTCCTCCATCGCGATCTTGAAGCCCGATCCCAGCTGACAATAGGCGTGGATGGCCTCCAGACGCTTCTTCGATTCCGGCGTCAGGGGTTTGTCGGGGTCAACGACAAAATAGGCGTACGCCTTGCGGTCAAAGCGGCCGACGCGTCCGCGCATCTGATGCAGGTCCGCCAGGCCGAAGCAGTCCGCATTGTGGATGATGATCGTGTTCGCGTTGGGCACGTCGATGCCTGACTCGATGATGGTCGTCGCCACCAGGACGTCGACGTCGCCGTTGAGATAATCGATCATCACCTTCTCGAGGACCCTGGCCGGCATCTGGCCGTGGGCCGCCACGACGCGCGCCCGCGATGGGGCCAGGCGCCGCACGCCGGCGCACACCGAGTCGATGTCCTCGACGCGGTTATGGACGAAAAAGACCTGGCCGCCGCGCTTCAGCTCCCGGTGCAGGGCCTGGCTCAACAGGGCGTCGTCGCGCGCCACGACATGCGTGGCGATCGCCCGGCGGTTCTCCGGCGGCGTATTGACGATCGAGACGTCCTTGGCGCCCATCAGCGACATGTAGAGCGTGCGCGGGATGGGCGTCGCCGTAAGGGTGAGGACATCCACCAGGGCCCGCATCTGCTTGAGCCGCTCCTTGTCCTTCACCCCGAAGCGCTGCTCCTCGTCGATGATGACGAGCCCCAGGTCCTTGAACCGGATGTCCTCGGAGAAGAGCCGGTGCGTGCCGATGACGATGTCGACCGAACCCCTCCCCACGTCCTCGATGATCGCCCTCTGCTGAGCCTGTGACTTGAAACGGCTGAGCATCTCGACGCGGACCGGGAAATCCTTCAGGCGCTTGAGAAAATTCTGGTAGTGCTGTTCGGCGAGGACCGTCGTGGGCACGAGGAAGGCGACCTGCTTGGCGTCCATCACGGCCTTGAAGGCCGCGCGCATGGCCACCTCCGTCTTGCCGTAACCGACGTCCCCGCACAAGAGCCGGTCCATCGCGCACGCCGCCTCCATGTCGCGCTTGGTCGCGGCCACGGCCGCGGCCTGGTCCGCCGTCTCCTTGTAGGGAAAGGTCGCCTCGAACTCCTTCTGCCAGTCCGTATCCGGCGAAAAAGCGAAACCCCCCATGGCCTTGCGCATGGCCTGAAGCTTCAAGAGGTCGAGCGCCACCCTGATGGTGGCGCGCTGCGCGCGCATCCGGATGCGGCGCCACTCACCGCCGCCCAGCCGGTGCAGAGCGGGCTTGCGGCCGCCCATGCTCACGTACTTCTGGACGAGGTGCATCTGGTCCACGGCGACGAAGAGCTTGTCTTCGCCCGCGTACTTGATGACCATGTGGTCCCGCGCACCGTCGGGCCGCGCGACCTTCTCGATGCCCAGGAAGCGGCCGATGCCGTACTGCTGGTGGACGACGAGGTCGCCCTTCTGGATGTCGACGAAGTTCGTCAGCGGCACGTCGCTCGGGATGCCCCCCGCCTTCCCATGGGTCTGCGTGCGGCGCGGCAGCACGATGACAATCTGATGCTCCCAGAGCGCGTCCCCCGTCTCAAGGCTGAAGCTCTTGACCGACTGGACCGTTCCGGCGTCCCAGACGACCCTGACGGGCAGCTCGAAGGTCACGGGAAAGACATCGACGATGCCTCCCCGCCGGGAAAAATCCCCCTCTTCCTGGACCCTCTCCTGAAAGCCGTAACCCAGGTCTGACAAAGAACGGCAAAAAAAACCGATATCTATGGATTCGCCGACGAAGAACTTGAACGAACGAAACACGGAAAACCTTAATGTATGTATTCAGTGACGTCCCGCAAGCCCCCGCTCGCCGTGCAGCGCGGCGGGATCAACGCCGCCGGCCGGGGCGCATCAGCGACCGGCAGGCCAGGACGATGGGGCTGGCCACGAAGATCGTCGAATAGCAGCCGATGATGAAACCGAAGAGCAGGGCCAGGGCGAATGTGTTGAGGATCGCTCCGCCCAGGACGTACATCGAAAGCGCCACGAAGAGCGTCGTGACCGTCGTCAGGACGGTGCGCGGCAGCGTCTGGTTGAGAGCCAGGTTGATGACCTCGCGCAGCGAGGCCTTGTGCCGCGTGCGCATGAGCTCGCGCACCCGGTCATAGACGACGATCGTATCGTTGATCGAGTAACCGGCGATGGTCAACAACGCCGTCACGACCAAGAGGTCCACCTGGCGCCCCATCAAGACCACGAAACCCAGCGTCAGGGCCACATCATGCAGGATCGCAAAGACGCCGCCCACGGCAAAATCAAAGTGCCGGAACCGGATCGTCACATACAAGAGGATACCCAGGAGAGAATAGAGGATGGCAAAGAGGGCCTTCTGCCTCAAGAGCTTGCCCACCGTCGGACCGATCTTTTCGATACGCATGATCTCAAAGGGGTTGCCCGGGAGTGTCTCCTTGAGGGCCGTCTGGACCGTGAGGGCCGTATCTTCGCCGCCGCGCAGGATGATCTCCCGCGGCTCATCCTGGACCTGTTGGATGTTGATATCGCCCATGCCGATCCCCTTGAGGGCGTCCCGGACCGCCGCGATCGCGACGGGTTCACGGAACATGTACTCCTGGACCTCGCCGCCCGTGAACTCGACGCCGTAGGCGTCCTGTTTCTTATGCAGCAGCGACGCCGCCCCCACCACGAAAAGGATCCCCGAGAAGACCACGGCAAAGTAGCGCTTTTTTATGAAATCGATGCTGTGGTGCGGCTTGAAGAAGCTGCGGAAACGCAGCCCCGAGATCCCGTGCCGGACGATCAGGAAATCAAAGACCAGGCGGGTAACGACCACGGCCGTGAAGAGGCTCGCGATGAGGCCGATGGTGAGGGTCACCGCGAAGCCGCGGATGGGGCCGGTGCCGAACTGAAAAAGGAAGAAGGCGGCGATCAGCGTCGTGACGTTGGCGTCCAAAATGGCGGAGAAGGCCTTGTCATAGCCCTGCGAAACGGCCATGCGCAGGGTCTTACCGGTGCTCAATTCCTCGCGCATGCGCTCGTTGATGAGGACGTTGGCGTCCACGGCCATGCCCATCGTCAACAGGATGCCGGCGATGCCCGGCAGGGTCAAGGTCGCGCCAAAGAGACCCAGGCCTCCGAGGATGATGAGGATGTTCAATACAAGCGCCAGGTTCGCGATCGCCCCGGAGTACCCGTAGTAATAGACCATGAAGAAGAGGACCAAGAGCATGCCCACGAGGCACGCGGCGATCCCCTTGCGGATGGAGTCCTGGCCCAGGAGGGGCCCCACGGTACGCTCCTCCTCGATGACGAGCGGCGCCGGCAGGGCGCCGGAACGCAGCACGATCGCCAAGTCCTTGGCCTCATCCGGCGTGAAACGGCCGGAGATGACCGCCTCGCCGCTCGGTATCGGTTCGTTGATGCGCGGGGCGGAGTACACGCGGCCGTCCAAGACGATGGCCAAGAGCCGGCCCACGTTCTCCCGGGTCAATTGGGCGAACTGTTTGACCCCTTCGCCTTTCAACTTCATCGCCACGATGGGCTGACCGAAGGAGCCCTGGTCAAACCGGACGTCCGCCGTCTCCAAATACTCACCCGTGAGCTCGGCGGTCGCTTTCAGCAGCATCTTCTTCTCGTCCAGCTCCTTGAGCTCGAACCCCTCCGGCACGTTGCCGTCGATCGCGTCGACCAGGGCCTGCGCGTCGTCGCTGACAAGCTTGAACTCGAGCATCGCCGTGCGGCCGATGAGGTCGAGGGCGCGGGCGCGGTCCGTCATCCCGGGAAGCTGGATCACGATCTGGTCCTCGCCCTGGATCTGCACGATCGGCTCGCGCACGCCGAACTCATCGATGCGGTTGCGCAACACCTCCAGCGCCCGCTCCACCGCATCCCGTCGCGCATCCTCCTCGAGCTGGGAGGTATCGACGCGCATGATGAGGTACATCCCGCCCTGAAGGTCGAGGCCTAGATTGATGCGCTTATCGAGAGGGAACGCCAGAAGCGCTGACGCGGCCAAAACGGCGACGATGAGAAGGAAACGCCAAAGCAGGTTCTTGTGCATAGAGACTCCTTGATGTTCAGGCCGCCGCCTTCTCCTTGCGGGCCACGGCCGTCCTGTCGATCTCCAGCCGCGTGTTGTCGTCGACGCGGATGACGAGGGTCTTCTCCTTCAGGTTGACGATCGTGCCGTGGACCCCGCCCACCGTCACGACCTGGTCGTTCTTCTTCAGGCTTTCCACCATCTGCTTGTACTCTTTTTGCTGCTTCTGCTGCGGCCGGATCAACACGAAGTAGAAGATCGCGAAGATAACGAGCAACAGTAACATCTGATCGGATGCCATCTCTCCTCCGTCTCGCTGCGGTATTACGCCTTGGCGGCCTTCTTGACGATGTTCTTCACCGTCGTGGAAAGCTGCGCCCCTTTTTTGATCCAAGACGCCATCTTGTCTTTATCGAACGACACGACGGCCGGCTGCTTGGCCGGGTCGTAGTAACCCAGCTCCTCGATCACGCGGCCGTCGCGCGCGCGGCACCCCTCCATCGCGACGATGCGGAAGTTATACCGCTTCTTGGCGGTGTCGGATAGCTTCTTGAGCCTGATGCGTACTGCCATTCGCTTGCCTCCTTTTTAACGCCCGCGCACGGCCTCCATGAGGGCGCGCGCCTTGTTGACGGTCTCCTGGTACTCCCGGCCGGGGTCAGAGTCCGCGACGATGCCGGCCCCCGCCTGCATGTAAAGCCGTTTGTCCTTGATGACGATGGTCCGGATGATGATACAGGAATCGAGGTTCCCGGAAAAGCTGAAATACCCGATGGCGCCGCCATAAGGCCCCCGGCGCACGGTCTCCAACTCATCGATGATCTCCATGGCGCGGATCTTGGGCGCGCCGCTGAGGGTCCCGGCCGGAAAACAGGCCGCGAGCGCGTCCCAGGCGTCCAAACCCCTCTTCAGGCGGCCCGTCACGTTGCTGACCAGATGCATGACGTGCGAGTACTTCTCGACCGCCATGAACTCATCGACCTTGACGCTCGCGTACGTGCTGACCCGGCCCAGGTCGTTGCGGCCCAGGTCCACCAACATCAAATGTTCGGCCCGCTCCTTCGCGTCCGCCAAGAGGTCGTTGGCCAGCCGGACGTCCTGGGCCTCGTTCTTCCCGCGGGGCCGGGTCCCGGCGATCGGCCGCGTGCTCACCACGCCCTCTTCACAGCGCACCAACAACTCAGGCGAGGAACCGACCAGCACCAGATCGCGCATCTTCAGGTAAAACATGTAGGGCGACGGGTTGATCGCCCGCAAAGAGCGGTACACGTCAAAGCTCGCCGTCCTCAGGGGCGCTGAAAAACGCTGGGAGAGGACGACCTGGATGACGTCGCCCTTGCGGATATACTCCTTGGCCTTCTTCACCGCCCGCTTGAACTGCCCGCGCGTCACGTTCGAGGTGACGCGCACAGGGCCCGACGCACGGGGAACAAAGGCCGAGCCCGCGAGCGGCCTCTTGAGACGGCGCAGCACGTCATGGATCTTGCGCCGGGACCTCTCGTAGGCGCGCCGTGTCGCGGCCGGTGCGCCGTCCTCCAGGAAGGCGTTGGCCACGACCTTGATCTTGCGGTTAACGTGGTCGAAGATCAGGAGCGTATCCGAGAACATGAAAAGGCCGTCGGGCACCTTCAGGTCGTCGGGGTTCTTGTCCGGGATGCGCTCGAAAAAACGCACCATGTCATAGCCCATGTAGCCGACGAGCCCCCCGCAGAACCGCGGCAGCCCGTCGACGGACACGAAGCGCAGGCCCGCCATGAGACGGCGCAACTCGGCCAGCGGCTCCTCCGAGACCGTGGAGCGGCGCACCCTGTACCCGCGGCGGCCCGCCTGGCGGACCGTCACCCGGCCCGCCTTGATCTCGAAGACCAGCGACGGCTCTGCCGCGAGAAACGAGTAGCGGCCGATGTTCTCCTGCGACTCGACGGACTCCAGCAGATACGCGTAGTCCCCGCGCGCGACCTTCAGGAACCCCGACACCGGCGTCTCGAGATCCGCCAGGATCTCCTCGTACACCGGGATGACGTTGCCCTTTTTCGCCAGTTTTCTGAACGTTTTAAAGTCAGGATACATAATCTTGTGTGCGTTGTGTCGGCCGACCGCAGGCCTCGACCCTATGTTCTCAGCTTCAGCTTGCGGTAGAAGCAGCTCTTCTTGTTCGTGTGGCAGGCGGCGCCGATCTGGCGCACCCGGATCACCAAGGCGTCGCGGTCGCAGTCGTACGCGATGCTCTTGACGTGCTGGAAGTGGCCGGAGGTCTCGCCCTTGACCCAGTATTTCTTGCGCGAGCGCGACCAGAAGCACGTCTTCTTCAGCCTGACGGTCCGCTTGAGCGAGGCCGCGTTCATGTACGCGAGCATCAGGACCTCGCCGGTCTTGACGTCCTGGATGACCGCCGGGATGAGGCCCTTGGCGTCAAACCTCAGCTCGCGGACGCTCCTGATATTCCTCTTTTCGTCCCTGGTCATGATATCCTTCCTAAAGGCGGACGCGGATGCCTTTCTTCTTGAGGTACTTCTTCACGGCCGTGACGGTGGTGGTGCCGAAGTGAAAGACGCTCGCGGCAAGGGCCGCGTCCGCGGCGCCGCGCTTGAGGACGCGCGCGAAGTGCTCCCTCCTGCCCGCGCCGCCGGAGGCGATCACGGGGACCGTGACGGCCGAGGCGACCGCGCGCGTCAACGGTATGTCGTAACCGTCCTTCGTGCCGTCGGTATCCATGCTCGTCAAAAGGATCTCGCCGGCGCCCAGCCGCGCCGCCCGGCGCGCCCAGCGCACCGCGTCCAAGCCCGTGGCCGTGCGGCCGCCGTGGATCACGACCTCCCAGCCCTTACGCCGGCCGGGCCGCTTGCGGGCGTCGATGGCCACCACGATACACTGGCTGCCGAACCGGCGGGCCGCCTCTTGAATGAGACGCGGCTGCTTGACCGCCGCCGTATTGATGGATACCTTGTCCGCGCCGGCGGCGAGCAACGCCCGGATATCCGATATCGTCTCGATGCCGCCGCCGACCGTAAAGGGCATGAAAACCTTCGCGGCCACGCGGCGTACCACGTCGATCATGGTGCGGCGGCCTTCGTAACTGGCCGTGATATCGAGAAAGACCAGCTCATCGGCCTTCTGCCTCTCGTAGGCCTTGGCGGTCTCTACCGGATCGCCGGCATCGCGCAGGGAGACGAAACGCACCCCCTTGACCACGCGCCCCTCTTTGACGTCCAGACACGGTATGATACGCTTGGTCAGCATCCTAACTCGCGGCGTCGATGGCGTCCTTCAAGGTGAACCTGCCCTCATAGATCGCCCGGCCGACGATCGCCGCATCGACGCCGTCCTGCCCGAGGGCCTTGAGAGCCTTTAAGTCGCCCAGCGACGAGATGCCGCCGGCATAGCTGATGAAAAGGGCGCCGGAGGCGGCCTTGCGCACCACCTTGAGAAGGTGCAGCATCTTCTCCGTGTCAGGCCCCTGGAGCATCCCGTCACGGCTGATGTC
>CAZDLS010000020.1:0-18543 GCA_964506425.1 uncultured Planctomycetia bacterium
TTCCTCGCAGACGTTTGCCGAAAAACTTCTGATCGTCTGCCGGGGGAGGACGCCCCGTCCGGCCCAAAACGTGTGATCCCATGGAACAGCCAGTGCCCTGGAACCTTAAGGACGTCCTCTTGACGTTCATCTACACGGCGGCGCTGTGCGTGGTGATCATCTTCTGGGGCATGGTGATCGTCTGGTCCGCGCTGACACTCTGGCATCTTGTCACCGGCGAGACGGCCGGCAGCGTCCGGGAGGCCCTGCGTGACGTCAACGACGCCTACTTCATCCTCGTCTTTTACGCCTCGTTGTTTCTGGCCTTTCGTCATCGCATCCTGCGCCGTTACAGCATCGACCTGCGTGGTGTCTTCTTTGCCTCGAGCGCACCGCTCAAGGACGTCTGGGCCGGGGTCAAGGCCTATTTCGTCTTTGCCGGCGGTCTCATCTTCCTGGTCCTGTTGCTCTTTCTGGCCGCGGGCCTGCTCGACATGTTTTTGGGGACGCGGTCCACAGAGGGCGTGGAGGTCTATTTCATCGCCTCGCACCTGGAGCAGATGGAGGTGACGCCCGTGGCGCAACACGCCATCGGCGTGCTCCTCGTTCTTCTCCTGGGACCTTTTTTTGAGGAGGTCCTCTTCCGCGGTTGCCTCTACCGTGCCCTGCGCCGGCGTTTTGCCTTTTGGCCCGCCGCCCTGCTGGCCAGCTTCGGCTTCGCGGCCGTGCACGGCTACTTCTTTCTGTTCGTGTACGTCTTTGTCCTCGGGATGGTCCTGACCATCCTTTATGAGCGGCGCGGCAATCTGGTGGCGCCGCTGGCCTTCCATGTCCTGAACAACGCGGTGGTCGTCGTGCTCCTTTTTCTCTCGATCAAGTGATAATCCTTGCGCCCGCCAACGCGTTGCGATAAAATGAATTCCGAAAAAAGAGTATTTTAAATTCAGCACCCAGCGGGGGTTATGCCCAATCCCTTCCTTTATCTCGGCGTGGATGTCGGCGGGACATTCACCAAGACCGCCCTGATCGATCCCGCGGGCCGGGTCCTCTCAAAAGAAGTGATATCTTCACGGGGCTTCAGCCGTAAGTCCGTCCTGGCCGCGCGCCTCAACGGGGCTGTGGAGCTCTTGTGTCAGCGGGCCGGCCGGCGGCGCAAGGACCTCGTCGCCGCCGGGGTGGGGGTGCCGGGCCCGGTTGACTTCGGCCGCGGACTAGTCAAGAGCCTGACGAATCTCCGGGGGAGGACGCGTTTACCGCTGGTCCGGTTTCTGAGGCGCCGCCTGGGCATGCCTGTCTTCGTCGAAAACGACGCCAACTGCATGGCGCTGGCCGAGAACCGGCGCGGCGCGGCGCGCGGGTTTGCGCACGCCCTGTGCGTGACGCTGGGCACGGGCGTGGGCGGCGGCTTGATCCTTGGCGGCAAGATCTACCGCGGCCCGTTTTTTCTCGGCGGGGAGGTCGGGCACATCCCTGTTTGTGATACAGGGCCGGCGTGTTCCTGCGGCGGGAAGGGGTGCCTGGAGCGTTTCGTCGGCAACGCCGCGCTCGCGGCCCGGGCGCGCCGGATCTTTAAAAAGAGGATATCGCTCGAGGAGGTCAGCGCGCGGGCACGGCAGGGCGAACGCCGCGCCCGGCGGTTCTGGCAGGAGACGGGCAGGCTCACGGGCCGGGCGCTGGCCGGTGTCGTCAACACCTGCAATCCCGAGGTCATCGTGGTCGGCGGCGGGGTGGCGCAGGCGGGGCCCGTCCTCCTGAAGGCATTGGCGCGTGCGGTGCGGCGCCACGCGATGCGCCCGATCAAGCGTCACATCAAGGTGCGCCGGGCGATATTGGGGAATGACGCGGGCATGATCGGCGCGGCCCTTTTGGCAAAGGAACAGGCAGAGGCATGATGCGGCGTTTCTTTTTCGTGATGCTGGCGGTAGCGGCGGGGGCAGGGGGCATGCCGGCCGCTCAAGCCCAGACGGCCGCCAAGGTGCCTATCACGGTGAACGGCGACACGGTGGAGTTCCTTGCCGAGGGGCGCGAGGTCGTCGCCGACGGCAACGTGGAGATCGTCTATAAGGACTCCGTCCTGCGCTGCGACCGCGTCCAGGTGTTTCTGGATGAAAAGCTGGTGATCGCCGAGGGCGGCGTCTCTTTTATCCGGACCGGCGCCCAGGAGATGCGCGGCGAGATGCTCATCTATGACTTCGGCGACCAGACCGGCACGATCGTCGAGCCCGATGTCACCTTCAGCCCTTATTACGGCCGGGCCGCGCTCATGGAGAAGGTATCGGACACCGAGTTTTTGATGGAGGAGACCCTTATCTCCTCCTGTGACCTGCCGCATCCGCACTGGGGCCTGAGCTCCCGCGAGGTAGGCATCGACGACAATGTCCTGCAGGCGCACGGCACGGTCCTGCGCCTGGGCCCCATCCCCGTCATGTATTTTCCGTTTTTCAGCAAGGAACTCACGGACAAGAAGCCGCGCCTCATGATCATCCCCGGCCACAGCAAGGACTTCGGCATGGAGCTCTACGGCTCCTGGCGCTATTACCTGAACAAGAACGCGCGCGGCGAAGTGCACATGGACTGGTATCAGGAGAAAGGTTTCGGCCAGGGCATCGACCTGAATTACGACACCAAGCTCTTGGGCCGCGGCCAGGTCAAGTATTACCGCATCGACGAGGAGGACACGCGCGAGGAGATCCCCGAGCCCCTGCGGGAGAGCGACGAGCGTTCACGGCTGGAACTGCGCCACCGCTGGGAGCCGACGCCGGAGGACCAGGTCGTCCTCGAGTACTTCCGGGCCTCGGACAGCACCTTCCGCAAGGACTACTTCTACCGCGAATATGAAAAACAGGCCAACCCCCGGTCCTTCTTTGTGTACTCCCACGTCTTTCCCCAGGCGACCGTGAGCCTGTTGGGCGAGCCGCGCGTCAATCCCTGGGAGACGGTCCTGCAGCGGATCCCGGAGCTGAAGCTCGAGACGATCAACCATTAGATCTTCGAGACGCCCTTCTACTACAAGAACACGACGACCGCGGCGCACTTGGCGAACACCACCGCCGACTCGGCGGTCACCGCGGACGTGAACCGTTCCGATATCACCCAGCAGGTCTCGTATCCCTTCCGTTTCATGTCGCTGGACGTCAACCCCTTCGTCGGCCACCAGGACACGTATTATTCGCGCGGCGTCGAGCCGGGCGACGGGTTCTGGCGGGGTGCCTTCTTCAGCGGCATCGACCTCTCCACGCGGCTCTACAGGATCTTTGACGTCGAGACGCAGGCCTGGGGGCTGTCTATCGACAAGCTGCGCCACGTCGTCACCCCGCAGGTCCAGTACCGCTACCGACAGCGGCCGACGGTGGACAACGGCCGCCTCCTCCAGATGGATACCATCGACAGCCTCGATCTGCAGGACATGCTGATCTTCTCTCTCGAGAACAAGCTGCAGACGAAACGCAACGAACAGATCGCGGACCTGGTGACGCTCATCTTGTCGACCCAGTACCACCTCCAGCGCAACGACACCGTCGGCAAGGGGTTTGACACGTTCACCTATGACCTGGAGTTCAAGCCCTATGAGGCGTGGGAGTTCGATTCGGACGCGTCCTTTGACATGAGGGACGGGTTCTTCCGCACCGTCAACGCGGACCTGTGGGCGCACATGGGGCGCGTGAGCGTGTCGAGCGGGTACCGTTTCAAGAAAGACGAGAGCAGCCAGGTGACGGCCGGCATGACGTGGAAGCTCAACCCCTTCTGGTCGATGGGGCTTTACGAGCGGTTTGAATGCAAGACCGGGGATCTGGTCGAGCAGGAGTACCGCCTGACCCGCGACATGCACTGTTGGCTGATGCAGTTCATCGTCAATAATCGGAACAGCGAGGGGATAACCTTCATGCTCGGTTTCACGTTAAAGGCCTTTCCTGACGTCGGTATCGAGGGACAGAAGACCTTCCGTCCGCCTCGCGAGGCCCCTTAAGGGGAGGGTGTTCCATGAATGTGGGCATTATTGGAGCGGGATACGTGGGGTTGGTCTCCGGCGCCTGTTTCGCCGAGCTCGGGCATAGGGTCGTCTGCGTGGACAACGACGAGACGAAGATAAAGGCGTTGAAAAAGCTGAAGGTCCCCATCTACGAGCCGGGCCTCACCGCGCTCGTGAAAAAGAACGTGCGCCGGGGCCGTTTGACCTTCACCGCGCGGATCCTGGACGCGGTGAAAAAGGCCGAGGTCATCTTCATCGCCATCGGGACCCCGCCTAAGGACAACGGCGAGGCGGACCTGACCGGCATCGAGAGCGTGGCGCGAACCATCGCCAAGGGCATGCGTTCCTACCGGCTCATCGTCGAGAAGTCCACCGTTCCCGTCGATACCGGGCGGTGGGTCAAGCACACGGTCAGCATCAACAAGCGCAAGGGGGTCACCTTCGACGTCGCCTCCAACCCCGAGTTCCTGCGCGAGGGGCAGGCGATCAACGACTTCCTGCATCCGGACCGCATCGTGATCGGCGTGGAGTCCGCTCGGGCCCAGGCGCTCCTGCGCAAGCTTTATCAAGGCATCGACGCGCCGATCCTGGCCACGGACATCAAATCCGCGGAGCTCATCAAGCACGCCTCGAACTCGTTTTTGGCGATCAAGATCTCGTTCATCAACGCGGTGGCGCGCGTCTGCGAGCTGGCCGGCGCGGACGTGGCACAGGTGGCCCGCGGCGTGGGTCAGGACCGGCGCGTGGGCCCAGGCTTTCTCGAGGCGGGGATCGGCTTCGGCGGCTTCTGTCTGCCCAAGGACCTGGATGCCTTCGTCATGATCGCGCGCAAGCTCGGTTACGACTTCGATCTCTTGAAGGAGGTCAAGCGCATCAACGAGGCGCAGAAGGCGCTCTTCGTCAAGAAGATCGAGGACCAGCTGTGGAACATCAAAGATAAGACGATCTGTATCTGGGGCCTGGCGTTCAAGCCCCACACCGATGACATGCGTTTCGCCCCGTCCCTGGACATTATCCAGGCGCTGCAGGCCCACGGCGCCCGCATCAAGGCCTTCGACCCCGAGGCGACGGCCAAGGCGAAAAGGGTCTTGCGCAACGTCACCTTCTGCCGCGATCCGTACGAGGCCGCGGCCGGGTCGGAGTGCGTCGTCATCCTCACGCAGTGGCCGCAGTTCAAGGAGCTGGACTTCAAGAGGGTCAAGAAGCTGCTGCGCCAGCCGCTGGTCATCGACGGCCGCAACATGTTCACGCCCTCAGGCATGAAGAGGCTGGGTCTGCGTTATGTCTCGATAGGGAGGGCGTCCGCATGAAGACGGCGCTGATCACCGGCGGGGCCGGCTTCATCGGGTCGCATTTGTGCGACCTCTTCGTGAAAAAGGGGTGGCGGGTCATCTGTCTCGATAACCTGTTGACCGGTTCGCTCGAGAACATCAGGCACCTCCGCCGCCGCCGGAGGTTCTGTTTTTTCAGGCATAATATCGCGCAGCCGACCTGCCCGAAAGGGCGTATCGACCTCATCCTTCACTTTGCGTCGCCGGCGAGCCCCGTCGATTATCTGCTCTATCCGATCCAGACGCTCAAGGTCGGGGCATTGGGCACGCATAATTGTCTGGGGATCGCCAAGGCGAAGGGGGCGCGTTTTTTGCTCGCTTCTACCTCGGAGGTCTACGGCGACCCCCACGTCCATCCGCAGCCCGAGGAGTACTGGGGTCACGTCAACCCCATCGGGCCGCGCGGCGTCTACGACGAGGCCAAGCGCTTTGCCGAGGCCCTCACCATGGCGTACCACCGCGTCCACAGGCTCGACACGCGCATCGTGCGGATCTTCAATACGTACGGCCCGCGCATGCGCCTCAAGGACGGCCGCGCCATCCCCAACTTCATCACGCAGGCCCTGCGCGGGGAGGCGATCACGATCTACGGCTCCGGCCGCCAGACCCGCTCCTTCTGCTATATCTCGGACATGGTGGATGGGATATACCGGCTGACGCAGGCCGGCACCACCGACCCCGTGAACATCGGCAATCCGGCCGAGCTCTCCCTGAACGGTCTGGCCCGGAGGATCAAGAAGATCGCCGGCAGCCCGAGCCCCTTCGCGCACCGACCCCTTCCGACGGATGATCCCAAGCAGCGTCAGCCCGATATACGCAAGGCCCGCCGTCTCCTCAAGTGGCGGCCGCGCGTCAAGCTCGAAGACGGCCTGGCCGCGACGATCCGCTGGTTCCGCCCGCGCGTGTGAAGCCATACGCACGCCAACCCCCTGCGGCAACGCATAGAAAAAACGAGTCTCTACCATGATAAGAACGAGTGACAAGATCAGGACGCTGGTGAGGCTCTTTGCCGATAACGGGCAGCCGAAGGTCTTCTCCTTCCACGACTGCCTGCCGGAGGTCTTTTCGCGGTACATCGAGCTCTTGGTGGCCAAGCGCTACCGCGTCGTCAGCGGCGAGGAACTATGGGGCCGCACGCACTTCGCGGCCGGCAAGGGCAAGAAGGAGGTCGTCCTGACCTTTGACGACGGCCGCCGCAACTGCTGGACGGTGATCTTTCCGCTCCTGAAGAAGTATAAGGTCAAAGCGGTCCTCTTCGTCATCCCGGGCCGCATCCGCGATACCGGCGAGGCCCTGCCCAACCTCGAAGACTATTGGAACGGGAAGACGACCTGGGAGAACGTGTATGTGAGCCACCGGCAGGAGCCTTATTTGACCTGGCGGGAGCTTGAGATCATGCAAGCGAGCGGCCTCGTGGACGTCTCTTCCCACGGCCTCAACCATGAGGTCGTCTTTTCCTCGGCGCGGCTCCATGATTTTCAGCACCCCGGCGTCTATGAGATGCCCGTCTACTTTGACGAGTGGTTCCAGGCCGGCCGGCCGAGCCTCGAGGATTCATGGGGCGCGCCGGTCTACGAGCGTTCGTGGGCCCCGCTGGCCCAGAACGTCTATGTCCCGCCGGACGGCGCGCGCCGCGCCATGAACGATTTCGTCAAGGACCAGGGGGGTTTCCTCTTCTTCAGAAAGAAGGGGTGGCGGGCCCAGTTGCAACGCCACTATGAGGGCCTGCCGGCGCCGGCCGCGCCCCCTGTTTTTAAAAAGAATCCAAGCCCTGAATCCCTCGAGGATTCCGTTTCGACATCTAAGCGCTTGATCGAGAGCCGGTTGAAGGCCCCTTGTCCGGGCTTTTCGCTGCCGCTCTATCAGGACCCTGCCGTTCTGGAGGATGTCCTTGACCGTGCCGGGTACCGTCTCGCCTTTGGGGGGCCCTTCGCGGCCCGCTCCCGGTACAAGAAAGTGCCTATCCTCAATCGCCTGCCTGGGTTTTGGCTCCGATTTCTTTCCTATCTTTGACCTGCCGATAAAAAATAAAAAAATTCTTGACAAAACTATATAGAATCAATATACTTAACGCTTTACGCCTTCGCCCCTGTAGCTCAGTCGGTAGAGCACGTCCTTGGTAAGGACGGGGTCACCGGTTCAATTCCGGTCGGGGGCTTTCTCGACGACAAACGATGAGAGAGCAGATCCTTTTAGAGTGTCCGGTATGCAAACGCCGTTCCTATGCGACGATGAAGAACAAAAAGAAACATACCGCCCGGCTGGAGCTGAAAAAGTTCTGCCCTCAGTGCCGCAAGCACGAGAAATTCAAGGAAGTTAAGTGATTGGGCGCGCAGGAGTTCGGCGCGGCTGCATCCCCGATGTCAGGAGCTTCGGTTAACGGTATCCCGCACGGTCAAAATCTTAGGGGTGTCGGTTAACGGTAAACCACTGGTCTCCAAAACCAGCACTGGGGGTTCGATTCCCTCCACCCCTGCTGAAAAAAAGCAAAAGGTGCGGGACGGTCATACATGTTCCCCGCCAGGCCAAAACATAGACAATGACGACGCCGCTCACGGTCATCAAAAAGGTCCCGGATTTCTTCTCGCAGGTCAAGGCGGAGCTTCTCAAGGTCTCCTGGCCTTCCCGCAAGGACCTCGTGGGCGCGGCCGTGGTGGTCGTCGTGGCCACGGCGTTGCTGACGGCGTATATCGGGGCCCTTGATTTTCTGCTGACGCGGATCGTCACCCTTGTGATGAGATGAAAAAGTGGTACGTGGTGCATACCCAGACGGGCTCCGAGGAGAAGGTGAAGCGGGCCCTCCTCCACCGCCTGGAGATGAGTGCCATCAAGGAACAGTTCGGCGAGATCCTGATCCCCACGGAACAGGTCTCCGAGGTGCGCTCCGGCAAGAAGAAGATCAGTGAGCGCAAGTTCTTTCCGGGTTATATCCTCGTCGAGATGGAGCTCAACGAGAACACGTGGCTCTTCGTGCGCACGACGCCGGGGGCCACGGGTTTCATCGGCATGGGCAAGCAGCCTTCCTCCCTGACCCAGGAGGAGGTGGACAATATCATGCGCCGCACCGTGGAGACGCAGACCAAGCCCAGCCCCAAGACCCACTTCCAGAAGGGCGAGGCGGTGCGCATCATCGAGGGGCCCTTTTTGAACTTCAACGGCACCATCGAAGACGTGAACAACGAGAAACAGAAGATCAAGGTGAGCGTGTCGATCTTCGGGCGCTCCACGCCCGTCGAGCTCGAGTTCTGGCAGATCGAGAAGGTGTGATATGGCAAAAAAGGTCGTCGCACAGATAAAGCTCCACGTGCCCGCGGGCGCGGCCAATCCCGCGCCGCCGGTCGGCCCGGCCCTGGGCCAGCACGGCGTCAATATCATGCAGTTCTGCAAGTCTTTCAACGAGCAGACCAAGGACAGGGACGGCATCATCCTGCCCGTCATCATCAGCGTCTACGAGGGCAAGAAATTCGATTTCATCATCAAGACCCCGCCGTGCTCGGTCCTCATCAAGCGCGCGGCGGGCCTGGCGAAGGCCTCGGGGACGGCGGGCAAGGAGACGATCGGCAGCGTCACGATGGCGCAGGTCGAGGAGATCGCCAAGATCAAGATGGCGGACCTGAACACCGCGGACATGGACGTCGCCAAGAAGACCGTCATGGGAACGGCCCGCAGCATGGGCATCGAGGTCAAGGGGTGATCGTGGCACGCAAGACGAGCAAGCGCATGAAGGAAGCGTCCAAGGCCGTCACGCAGGGCAAGATGTATTCCCTTAAGGAGGCGCTCGACGCGCTCTTGGGGGCGCCCAAGTGCAAGTTCGACGAGAGCCTTGAGGTGTGCTTCCATTTGCGCGTGGACACGAAGAAGTCCGACCACATGGTCCGCGGCACGGTGATCCTTCCCCACGGCACCGGCAAGAAGGTCTGCGTGGCTGTTTTCTGCCGGGGCGAGGCCGAGAAGGAGGCGCAGGAGGCCGGGGCGGACCATATCGGCGCGCAGGAGATGATCGATAAGGTCGCCGGAGGCTGGATGGATTTCGACGCCGTTGTCGCCACCCCCGATCTCATGAAGGATCTGAGCAAGCTGGGAAAGATCTTAGGGCCGCGGGGCCTGATGCCGAGCCCCAAGACGGGCACGGTCACCCAGAAGGTGGGCCAGGCCGTCAAGGAGCTCAAGGCCGGCAAGGTCGAGTATAAGGTCGACAAGCAGGGGGGCATCCACGTGGCGGTCGGTAAGCTGTCGTTCGGGGCCGAGAAGCTGTACGAGAACGCCCTTACCTTAATAGAGAGCATCAAGAACGCTAAACCGGCGACGGTCAAGGGAGAGTTCGTGAGGTCGCTCTGTGTTTCTTCCACCATGGGGCCGGGGTTCAGGGTGAGCGCATGACGGCCCTCGTGAAGAAGATCGGCGTCCTGTACCGAGAACTCGTGACCGCGGAGCTCAAGCGCCGCGTGGAGGCGTCTTGCGACATCTTTTTGATAAATTTTGAGAAGCTCAAGTCCGCCGAGGTCTCGCACCTGCGCAAGGCGCTCAAGGGGTCCGGCGGGAGCCTGCTGGTCGCCAAGAACAGCTTCATGCGCCGGGCCCTTGAGGAGACCAAGAGGCCCGGTGAGGCCCTCAAGCTTTTGGACGGACCCATGGGCGTGGTCTTTGTCAAGGAGGACCCGATCGGCGTCTGCAAGGCCCTGGTCGATTTCGCCAAGGCCCATGAGGCGCTCTCCATCCGCGGCGGCATCATGACGGACCGCATGGTGAGCAAGGACGACGTCAAGAAGATAGCGGTCCTGGGTTCGCGCCAGGCCCTCTACCAGCAGGTCGCCGGCGTCCTGAACGCGCCGGTCACCCAGCTCGCGCGGGGGCTCAACCAGATCGTGACAAAACTCGCTTACGCGCTCAAGGCCGTCAGCGATACGAAGAAATAGATCCATAAGAAAAAACAGGACCAAAGGGAGGAAGACACGATGGCAAAGATCGAAGAGATGATCAAAGAGATCGAAACGATGAGCGTCCTGGAGCTCTGCGACCTGGTCAAGGCGATCGAAGAGAAATTCGGCGTCTCGGCCGCAGCGCCCGTCATGACGGTGGCGGCCGGAGCGCCGGCCGCAGGCGGCGCGGCGGAAGAAGAGAAGACGGTCTTCAACGTCATCCTGGAGAACGCCGGCGCCACTAAGATCGCGGTCATCAAGGAGGTCCGCGCGGTCACGAGCTTAGGGCTCAAAGAGGCGAAGGACCTCGTCGATGGAGCGCCCAAGCCCGTGAAGGAAGGCGTGCTTAAGGAAGAGGCCCAAGAGATCAAGAAGAAGCTCGAGGCCGCCGGCGCCAAGGTTTCATTGACGTAACAGCGAAGCGGAGAGGGAATGAGCAAGACAAAGAGTTTCGCCAAGTTAAAAGAGATCTACCCCATGCCGCACCTGCTGGACATCCAGCTCTTGTCCTTCGAGGAGTTCTTGCAGAGGGATGTCAAGCCGGAGGCGCGTGAGGGTGTGGGCCTGCAGGAGGCCTTCAGCGAGGTCTTCCCGATCGAGAGCTTTGACAAGCGCTTCCGCCTCGAGTTCGTCAGCTACACGCTGGGCAAGCCCAAGTACTCGATCGAGGAGTGCCGCCGCCGCGGCATGTCGTACGCCTCGCCGTTGCGCGCCAACCTGCGCCTGATCACGCCCCACGACGTCAAGGTCCAGGAGGTCTACTTCGGCGAGATCCCGCTGATGACGCCGACAGCCAGTTTCATCATCAACGGCGACGAGCGCGTCGTGGTCAGCCAGTTGCAGCGCTCGCCCGGCGTCTGCTTCGAGGAGGAGCAGCACCCGACGGGCAAGAAGATCTTTTACGGCCGCATCATCCCGTACCGCGGCGCGTGGCTCGAGTTCAAGTACGACCTGAACGAGGTCCTTCTGGCCTACGTCGACCGCCGGCGCAGCTTCCCCGCGACGCAGATCCTGCGCATCATGGGCTTTGCGACCGATGAGGATATCCGTCAGGCCTTCGGCGGCCGGGAGATCCCCGAGGTCGCCAATACCCTCAAGAAAGACTTCACGAAGAGCAAGGAAGAGGCCTTGATCGACTTCTACCGCAAGATGCGGCCGACCGAGCCCGTGACCCCCGAAGCCGCCGAAGACCTCTTCTATCGTCTCTTTTATGACCCGAAGCGCTATGACCTGTCGCGCGCGGGCCGTTTCATCTTGAACCGCAAGTTGAACATGGAGGCCCCCCTCGACAAGCGCATCATCGACGCCGAGACCGTGATCCGCGTCATCGATTACCTGGTCAGTTTGAAGAAGGGGGAAGGCGAGATCGACGATATCGACCATTTGGGCAACCGCCGCGTCAAGAGCGTCGGCGAGCTCATCCAGAACCAGGCCCGCATCGGCCTCGCGCGCCTGGAGCGCTCCATCCGCGAGCGCCTGGCCATCCTCTCGGATGCCGATGCCGTCATGATCTACCACCTCATCAACTCCAAGCTCTTCTCCAGCCAGATCCGCGATTTCTTCGCCCGCAGCCAGCTCTCCCAGTTCATGGACCAGGTCAACCCGCTCGCGGAGTTGACGCACAAGCGCCGCCTGAGCGCCCTGGGACCGGGCGGCCTCTCGCGCGAGCGCGCCGGTTTCGAGGTCCGCGACATCCACCAGTCCCACTACGGCCGCATCTGTCCGATCGAGACGCCGGAAGGTCCGAACATCGGCCTCATCGGCTCGCTGGCGACCTATGCCCGCATGAACAAGCTGGGCTATCTCGAGACCCCGTACCGCAAGGTCGAAGAGGGTAGGGTCACCAAGCGCATCGATTACATCACCGCCGATGCCGAGCTCAACCGTTCCATCGCCCAGGCCAACAGCCTCCTCGATGACGGCGGCCACTTCAAGGATCGCGAGGCGCAGTGCCGTTTCGCAGGCGACTTTCCGAAGCTGGCGCCCAAGAAGATCGATTACATGGACGTCTCGCCCAAGCAGCTGGTGTCGCTGGCGGCGTCCCTCATCCCGTTCTTAGAGCACGACGACGCGAACCGCGCGCTCATGGGCTCCAACATGCAGCGCCAGGCGGTGCCGCTCTTGAACACGGAGCGGGCGCTCGTGGGCACCGACATGGAGGGCAAGGCCGCCGTCGATTCCGGCGCCGTCGTCATCGCCGAGGCCGACGGTATCGTCAAGGCGGTCGATGCCAACTCCATCACCGTCGGCAGCCGCCTCTACGAGCTGCGGAAATTCAAGAGGTCCAACGCCAATACCTGCATCAACCAGAAGCCCATCGTCCATCTGGGCGAGAAGGTCAAGCAGGGGCAGGCGATCGCCGACGGCATCGGGACGAAGGACGGGGTTCTGGCCCTGGGCCGCAACCTTTTGGTCGTCTTCATGCCGTGGCGCGGCTTCAACTTCGAGGACGCCATCCTCGTGAGCGAAAAGATCGTCAAGGAGGACGCCTACACCTCGGTCCACATCGAAGAGTTCGAGCTCGAGGCCCGTGAGACGCGGCTGGGCAACGAAGAGATCACGCGCGACATCCCGAACGTCGCGGAGGAGGCCTTGAAGAACCTCGACGAGAACGGCATCGTGCGCATCGGCGCCGAGGTCGAGGCCGGCGACATCCTCGTCGGCAAGGTCACGCCCAAGACCGAGTCGGAGCTCTCGCCCGAGGAGCGGCTCCTGCGCGCCATCTTCGGCGAGAAGGCGGGCGACGTGCGCGATACGTCCCTGACCCTGCCGCCGGGCATCGAGGGCGTCATCATCGACGTCCAGGTCTTCTCCCGCAAGGAGCGCGGCCGCAAGTCCAAGGAGGAGAAAAGGAAGGAATCGAACCAGATCAAGGAGATCAAGAGTTACTACACGCAGGAGATCGAGTACGTCCAGGAGGAGAAGATCGGCAAGATCGCCGCGATGCTGGGCGTTTCCAAGAGCCGTGTCCTGGGCATGGATTTGGAGGAGCACGAAGAGGCCAAGCACGTGGCCAAGTTCTTTGACGATCAGATCCGCGAGCTGGCGCAGGAAGAGGCGCAGGAGATCGAGAAGGTCAAGCGCGGGGACGAACTGGCGCCGGGCGTCCTGAAGAAGGTCGTCGTGTACGTCGCCACCAAGCGCCGGCTCTCCGTCGGCGACAAGATGGCGGGACGCCACGGCAACAAGGGGGTCATCGCCAAGATCCTGCCCGAAGAGGACATGCCGTTCCTCGAGGACGGGACACCGGTCGACCTGGTCCTCAATCCCTTGGGCGTGCCCTCGCGCATGAACGTCGGCCAGATCCTGGAGACGCATCTGGGCTGGGCCGCCAAGATCCTGGGGATACACGCCGCCTCGCCGGTCTTTGACGGCGCCTCCGAGCTCGAGGTCAAGGAGATGCTCAAGAAGGCCGGCCTTCCCGAAGACGGCAAGGTCGATGTCTTCGACGGCTACACGGGCCTGAAATTCGACCAGAAGGCCACCGTCGGCTATATCTACATGATGAAATTGATCCATCTCGTGGACGAGAAGATCCACGCGCGCTCCATCGGGCCGTACTCGCTGGTGACCCAGCAGCCGCTGGGCGGCAAGGCGCAGTTCGGCGGCCAGCGCTTCGGCGAGATGGAAGTTTGGGCGCTGGAGGCCTACGGCGCCGCTTACTCGCTGCAGGAGATGCTGACGGTCAAGAGCGACGACGTGGCGGGCCGCACGCGCATCTATGAGGCGATCGTCAAGGGCGAACAGAAACTGACGCCGGGCACGCCCGAGAGCTTCAACGTCCTGTTGAAGGAGCTCCAGGGGCTGGGTCTGGACGTCAAGATGGAAAGACAAAAATGAGAAAAGACTTCCTGGCGCCAAAGTCCGGCGAAGACGTCTCCCCGTTCGACCTGATCACGATCCACATCGCGGCCCCGCAGACCATCCACTCCTGGTCCAAGGGCGAGGTGCGCAAGGCCGAGACGATCAACTACCGCACGCTCAAGCCCGAGAAGGACGGCCTCTTCTGCGAGAAGATATTCGGCCCGGTCAAGGACTGGGAGTGCAATTGCGGCAAGTACAAGGGCAACAAGTTCCGCAACGTGACCTGTGACCGCTGCGGCGTTGAATTGACCCGGTCAAGCGTGCGCCGCGAGCGCATGGGCCACATCGAGCTGGCCGCGCCCGTGACCCATATCTGGTTCTTCAAAGCGGTGCCGTCGCGTATCTCGGCGCTCCTGGACATCGGCTTGAGGGACTTGGAGAAGATCATTTATTACGAGGAGTATATCGTCGTGGAGCCGGGCGACACGGGCTTGAAGAAGGGTGAGCTCTTGACCGAGGAGAAATACCAGGAGTTCCTGGAGAAGTACGGCAGCACCTTCAGGGCGAAGATCGGCGCCGAGGCGGTCCTGGAGCTTTTGAAGGAGATCGACTTAGACGCCCTCTCCAAAAAATATCACAAGCAGCTGGAGTCGACGAAGGAGGGGACCCAGGCGCGAAGGATCTTGAAGACCCTCAAGATCGTCGAGGACTTCAAGAAGTCCGACAACAAGCCGGAGTGGATGATCCTCGAGGTCCTTCCGGTCATCCCGCCCGACCTGCGCCCGCTCGTGCCCCTGGACGGCGGCCGCTTCGCCACCTCGGACTTGAACGACTTGTACCGGCGCGTCATCAACCGCAACAACCGCCTCAAAAAGCTGTTGGAGCTCAATGCGCCGGAGATCATCATTCGCAATGAGAAGCGCATGCTGCAGGAGTCTGTGGACGCGCTCCTGGACAACGGCCGCCACGGCCGCCCGGTCCTGGGGTCCAACAACCGGCCGCTCAAGTCCCTTTCGGACATGCTCAAGGGCAAGCAGGGGCGCTTCCGCCAGAACCTGCTGGGCAAGCGCGTGGATTATTCGGGCCGTTCCGTCATCGTGGTGGGGCCGGAGCTCAAGCTCTACCAGTGCGGGTTGCCCAAGCGCATGGCCCTGGAGCTTTTTGAGCCTTTTATCATCAAGAAACTGAAAGAGCGCGGCTTTGTCACGACGATCAAGAGCGCCAAGCGCATGGTCGAGCGCGCCAAGATCGAGGTCTGGGACATCCTCGATGAGGTCATCAAGGACCACCCGGTGCTCCTCAATCGCGCGCCGACCCTGCACCGCCTGAGCGTCCAGGCCTTTGAGCCGGTCCTCGTCGAGGGCAAGGCGATCCGCATCCATCCTCTGGTCTGCACCGCCTTCAATGCAGACTTTGACGGCGACCAGATGGCGGTGCACGTGCCCCTGTCGATCGAGGCCCAGATGGAGGCCAGGCTCCTCATGCTCTCTATCAACAACATCTTCTCTCCGGCGGACGGCCGCCCCATCACGACGCCGACGCAGGACATCATCCTCGGCCTGTGTTTCCTCAGCAAGATGAAGCACAAGGACAAGGGAGAGGGCAAGATCTTTGCCGACGGCGGGGAGGTCCTGTGCGCCTATGACGACGGGGCCATCGGCCTGCACGCCAAGATCAAGGTGCGCGTCCCGGCCTTCTTCGACGTCAGCGAGGGCGTGTACAGGCAGGAGATGAAGCTCGTCGAGACGACGATCGGCCGCGTCATCTTCAACGAGCATCTACCCGAAGGTTTCGGCTTCGTCAACGCCGAGCTCAACAAGAAGAACGTCGGCCTGATCGTGGCCGCGTGCTACAAGCGCTTCGGCCACGACATGACGATCAAGCTCCTGGACCGCTTGAAGACGCTCGGTTTTGAATACGCGACGTTGGGCGGCATCTCCATCTCCATCAGCGACCTCGAGATCCCGCCGGAGAAGGCCGATTACATCGCCGAGGCCAAGCGCGACGTGGCCAGGGTCGAAGACCAGTACAAGAAGGGGGTCATCACCAACGGCGAGCGTTACAACCGGATCATCGACATCTGGACGCACACCACCGACCGCATCTCGGACCTCGTCTTCAAGAAGATGGACTCCTTCAACCCCATCTTCATGATGGCGGATTCCGGCGCCCGCGGCTCGAGGCTCCAGGTGCGTCAGCTCGCCGGGATGCGCGGCCTCATGGCCAAGCCTTCAGGCGAGATCATCGAGAACCCGATCATCGCGAGCTTCCGCGAGGGGTTGACCGTTTTGGAATATTTCATCTCCACGCACGGCGCGCGCAAGGGGTTGGCCGACACGGCCTTGAAGACCGCCGACGCCGGCTATCTCACGCGCCGTCTCGTGGACGTGGCCCAGGAAGTCATCATCACGGAGGACGACTGCGGCACCTTGAACGGCATCTCGCTGTCCTCTATCATCGAGGGCGACGAGGTGGTGGTGTCCCTGAAAGAGCGCATCATCGGCCGCGTGGCCCTCGACAACATCGTGGACGTCATCACCGACCAGGCCGTCGTCGCCTCGGGTGAGATGATCACCGAGGAGAAGGGCGAGGTGCTCGAGCGCATGGGGATCGAAAAGATCCGTATCCGTTCCGTCTTGACCTGTGAATCGGAACGCGGCATCTGCGCCAAGTGCTACGGCAGGGACCTGGCCCGCAACGACATGGTGGCGCTGGGGACGGCCGTGGGGATCATCGCGGCGCAGTCGATCGGCGAGCCGGGCACGCAGCTGACGATGCGGACCTTCCACATCGGCGGCACCGCCTCGCGTATCGTCGAGCAGTCGTTCCTGAAGGCGAAGAACAAGGGCGTCGCCGCCTTCCATAGCCTGCGGGCGGTCCAGAAGGGCAAGGAGTTCGTCGTCCTGAACCGCAACGGCTCGATCTCCATCAACGACCCGCAGGGCCGGGAGCTCGAGCGTAACGCCGTGCCGCAGGGGAGCTTGATCAGCGTCGCCGAGGGCGCGGCCGTGGACAAGGGCACGGTCTTCGTGCGCTGGGACCCGTACACGCTGCCGATCCTGACCGAGGTCTCGGGGATCGTGCGCTATGAGGATATCAAGGAGAACCTGACGACGCGCGAAGAGGTGAACCCGACGACCGGCGTCACCGAGCGCGTGATCGTGGAGCACAAGACGGATTACCATCCGCAGATCATCATTTTGGACGACAAGGGAGAGGTCGTCGGCATCTACCCGATCCCGATCGGCGCCCACATCCTGGTCAAGGACGGCCAGGCCATCGGCGGCGGAGAGTTGATCGCGAAGATCCCCCGCGTCGTCGCCAAGACGCGCGATATCACCGGCGGTCTGCCGCGCGTGGCCGAGCTCTTCGAGGCGCGCCGGCCGAAAGATCCGGCCATCATCTCGGAGATCGACGGGTTCGTGGAGTTCAGCGAGAACAAGAAGGGTCAGCGCCAGATCATCGTGACCGCGCCCACGGGCATGAAGCGCGAATACACGATCCCGCACGGCAAGCACCCGAACGTCTACCGCGGGGACCGCGTGACGGCCGGTCTGCAGTTGACCGACGGGCCCGTCGTCCTGCAGGATATCCTGCGCGTCTGCGGGGACAAGATCCTTCAGGAGTACCTCGTCAATGAGGTCCAGGAGGTCTACCGTCTGCAGGGTGTGCGGATCAATGACAAGCACATCGAGGTGATCATCCGCCAGATGCTCAAGAAGATCAAGATCGAGGACTCCGGCGACACCGAGTTCCTCTCCGGCCAGCAGGTCGACCGGTGGCGCTTCCAGAAAGAGAACCAACGGGTGATCAAGAAGCAGGGCAAGCCCGCTTCCGCGACCCCGCTCCTTTTGGGGATCACCAAGGCGTCCTTGACGACGGAGAGCTTCATTTCCGCGGCGAGCTTTCAGGAGACGACGAAGGTCCTGACGGACGCGGCCGCCGCCGGCAAGTCCGACGAACTATTTGGTTTGAAAGAGAACGTGATCGTGGGGCATCTGATCCCCGCGGGTACGGGGCTGATGGCCTATCGGGAGTTCTCCATCATGAGGCCCGAGGGCGCCGCTTCGCAGGAGGCTCAAAAGGAGACCGTGCATGCCGACCATCCAGCAGCTGATTCGTAGCCACCGCAGCCCCAAAAAAGAGAAGTCCAAGTCGCCGGCCCTGAAGAACTGTCCCCAGCGCCGGGGGGTGTGCCTGCAGGTCAAGACCATGACACCCAAGAAGCCCAACTCGGCGCTGCGCAAGATCGCGCGCGTGCGCCTGACGACGGGCATCGAGGTCACGAGCTACATCCCCGGGGAGGGGCATAACTTGCAGGAACACTCGATCGTGCTCGTGCGCGGCGGCCGCGTGAAGGACCTGCCGGGCGTCCGGTATCATATCGTGCGCGGGACGCTGGACACCGCCGGCGTGGCGAACCGCCGGCGCTCGCGCTCCAAGTACGGGGCCAAGAGGCCGAAAGAGGCAAAAAAATAAGGGTGGCTGATCGCCCCTCGCGCGATGACGTTGTGCAGGCGCACTCGGGGCAATTTTCGGG
>CAZDLS010000021.1:0-18138 GCA_964506425.1 uncultured Planctomycetia bacterium
TCCCCGAGCCGGCGTCCATGGTTCTCATGGGGCTGGGTTTGGTGGGTGCCGTGTTGAGACGTAGGAAAGTAGTTGGTTAAGGCTATCCTAGCCCGGGGCGCAAGCCTCGGGCGGGATAGGCTTAACTGCGTTGCACCGTAAGGCTGTGACCTGCGTCACGTGCGCAGAGTCTTTCGGATGCGTCCTTCGCGAGAAGGACACAACGCGTTAAAAGCAATGCAATTAAGCCTATCGTCGGCTCCTCCTGTCGGAGAAGTACAGGTAGGCTTAATTTTGGCCTTATTTATAAAATCATATAATAACTTTTACATAAGTCGTACCTTTTCACGTAATTCAAACAGAGGCGAGATCCAAACAGAGGTGAAAGATGGGAAAGAGGGTTTTTGGGATATTGCTTGCGGTTCTTTTGGTGTGTTGCGCGGGGAGCATGGCGGAGGCGTCGGTTTTTATTGACTTTGATACCGCGCCCCTGACCCCGGATACCTCGGGGGGCGCCCATACCCATACGCTGTCGACGGCTTACGGCGACATCACTTTCGACGGCCGCATCTGGGATTACCTTGATTACGCGCCGTTCGCCGACAACACGTCGGGCAGCGGGTATTTCCTGAAGAACACCGACGCCCAGTCGAAGGTGACGATGACCTTTTCCTTTGATGTGGCGTCCGTTGACTTCTATTGGGCAGGGATCAGCGGTGCTACGCTGAATGGAGAGGTTTATGACGCGTCGGGGACTAGACTGGACGGAGGCTCGGACCCGGCGGACGGGACGTGGATGCACGTCTTCGCGTCGCCCGGCACGCCGATACGAAGTCTTTCTTTCTGGGGAGGAAAGAACAAGTTGGCCATCGACGATATGACGATTGAAGTGGTCCCTGAGCCGGCGTCCATGGTCCTCATGGGTATCGGTCTGGCCGGCGCCTTCGCGAGAAGGAGAAAGATCAGCTAATCATTACCCTTTGGCCGGGGAACATGTCCCGGCAAGGGTGACGATCAGGTCTGAACCAAAAAAGCCCGGTTTCGTGTGAGTGTGTTGTCTCACCGAGACCGGGCTCTTTCTTTTTTAAGGCGGTTCAGCAGGGTTCCGGAGGAGCAGAAGCCAGGTAGCGGAACTTGCGTTCGTAGTCGAGGGTCATGCCGAAGGGGAAGTCCCCGTAGGGGTAGAGGATGATCTCCGAGCCGGGCAGATGGCGCAGGATGACCTCGCGGAGGCGTTGTTCGAACTCGTACGGCGACTGGCAGCGGGGCTTGCTTTGGATCTCGATGCGCAGGCCGGCGGTCTTGGCCGGGGAGAGCCGGAAGTAGCCGGTGATGCCCGCGGCGATGGTACGGTCTTCGTAGAGGATCTCCCTTATTTGCTCGGGCCGGACCGCCGCGTCGCGGCCCGCCATCTTTAGCTTTTCCCGGCCCCACACCGCGATGAGGGGCAGGCGGATGCGGGGGAGAAAGGCGCCGTGGCCCAGGGACTCGAGCACCTCCTTGAGCTTGTTGAACGGGATGACGAGGCCTTCGTCGCGGATGTTGTAGCGGACAAGGGGGAGGATGACGTCTTTTTCGATGTTCGTCAGGATGATGGGCGAGCTTCCGTCGGAGGTCGTCACGTTCTCCGCATAGAGGCGCAGGGGGTTGTAGTAAAAGAGGGCGGGCAGGAGATGGGGTTCTTTGCCGATCAGGGCCTCTTTGACCTTTGGTTCGCGCTTGAGCAGCCGCCGCAGGCGGATGAGCTCGCGGGTCTCGTAAAAGAGGTTGAGGCCGAACTCGGCCACGCCGAAAGAGGAGCCGATGAGGCGGAATCCGGCGGGGTCGTCGGGGTCGATGCCGAGGATGCCGGCCATGTAACTGCGCAGGTTCTCGGACAGGAGCTCTTCTCCGACGACCACGTGCATCGGGACCCGTTTCCAGTCGATCCCCTTATCCAGGCCGTCCTCGAGGATCCTCTTGGCAAAGGCGTTCATGGCCACGAGGATGATCTGGTCAAAGGTGCCGGCGAAGCTTTGGACGATCCCCAGGACGATGTCGCTGCGCACGCTCGTATCGGCGATCGTGACGAGGTCCGAGTGGACGCGCACGCCCATGGGCAGGGCGTTGATGAGGAGCGTGCGCCGGTTCGTGACCTCGAAGACATAGTCGAGCATGAAGTCGATGGCTTCCTGGTTCTTCTTGAGCTCCGCGCGGGTCGTCAGGCCGTAGGAAAAGAAGCCCGTGTGCCCGGAGGAGGGGACGATGTTCTTGATGTTCTTGAGCTCGGCGGGCAGGCACAGGGCGCCGATGTCCTCGTAGTGGGTCAGGAAGGTCTTGTTCTTGTCGAGCAGGGGCACGCGCGTCCGGAAGTCTTCGATCGTCCGGATGGCGCCGGGGTCGACGTCGTGTTCCTTGAGGAAGGCGCGGTAGGCCGGGATCCGGGCGGCCGCGCGCCGGAAGGTCGCCAGGGTGTGCTCCTCGGAGATGCGCTCCAGGCGCCGCGGTTCCACGGCCGCGAGCATCTGCAGGGTCAGGTATTTTTTAGCGTGTCTGAACATGGGCAGGCCTGACGGCGGTTACTTCTCCAATAAGCCCAATAATTCTTTTGCGCAATAGACTTTTCCGCGCGACTTACGGGAAACCTCAAAGAGAATGCCTGTTTTTTTCAGCCGTTCAATGGCCGCTTTGGCGGTATGGTAAGACGTCTTCAGTCGTGTCGCGGCCCTGGGAATGGAGACATAGGGGTTCTTGAACAATTCGTCCAGCAGTCTCGTCACGTAAATACTTGTCCGTTTCTCCTGCAGGCGCTTTTTATAGTCTTCAAGCAGGTCAAGTATGGCCCTTGCGTTAAGCGCAGCATCTTTGGACTGGACGGCGATGGCCCGCAGAAAGAAGTCGATCCATGCTTCCCATTCGCCTCTTTGGCTCACGGATATCAGCCGGTCATAATACTCCCTGCGGTGTTTCTCAAAGAAGGCGCTCAGATAAAGAAGGGGGTGGCCGAGGAATTCTCTCTCGCACAAAAACAAGGTGATCAGCAGCCTGCCTATCCTGCCGTTCCCGTCAAGAAAAGGATGGATGGCCTCGAACTGATAATGTATCAAAGCGCATTGCACCAGTCCCGGGATGTCGTTTTTGTCATGGAAGAACCGTTCCAGCTTTCCCAGGGTCTCGTGCATCTCGTGGACGGGGGGAGGGACGAACGCCGCATCGCCCAAGGTGCATCCCGCGGGACCGATCCAATTTTGGCTCCGGCGGAACTCGCCCGGCGTCAAATGTTGTCCTCGTACGTTTTTCATCAGGATGCCATGGATCTCCCGTATCAAGCGCAGGCAAAGGGGCAGCGTCTTTAATCGCTTAAGGCCGTGGTCCATCGCCTTGACATAATTGACCACCTCCAACACGTCCGTTTCCCGGGCCTCCACCCTTTGTTCCTTCTTCCGGGCCGCTTCAAAATAAAACAGATCGGAGAGCGAGGTCTGCGTGCCTTCTATCTTCGAACTCAAGACCGCTTCTCTCCTCACGTAAGGGATGATCAACAGGTTCGGGTTCGGCAGCAACGCCCCCACGCCATTAAGATGCCCTAAGTGGCGGTTTGCTTCGGCCAGCGCGTTGATCGATGCGGGGGAATATTCGATCTCCGGGGGCAGGGGTTGGGGGATGAACGCGGAATAATCCCTGTCTGTCTTTATGATTTTTCCGGCCCGCGTGTTTTTGAAATCGGCGGCGTCCATGGGCAACCTGTGCGTATCGGACGGGTGTTGAAGGCAGGTTCAAGTATAGAACAGTTAATTGAAGAAATCAAGCCTTTCCTTCAATTACTAAAAGAAGAGCTTTGCTTCTAAATAGAACAGGTTCTCGCAGCCGGCGAATTCGCTGCCGGCCTCCTCGATGAAGAGCTGGGCCCCGGCCGCGAGGTCCAGGTTCTCGCGGGCGTTGTAGCGGACCTCGGGGTTGAGAAAAGCGCTTTCGCCGTCGATGTCGCAGAGGGCCGTTCCCTTGAGTTTGATCAGCGGAGTCAGTTCGTGCGTGGCCATGACGCCGATGAGGTTCTTTCTGAGCGAGAGCCGGCGGCGCTGTTCGGTCAAGGAGCCTGAAAAGGCGGCCTGGTCGTTGTTGGCCAGGCCGTTATAAAAGTACTCGGCGGCCACGTAGGTCTTCGTGCCGAAGTTGTGGTCGAACCCCACGGCAACGCGCAGGCCCTCGTCCCCGCCGTCCTTCGTGTACGTGAGCTCCCCGCGGAAGCCCGCGTCCTTGATGTAGCCGTCCCACCCCGCGCCGAAGACCAGGTCGTCCTGGTGGTCGGCCGCGATGAGGAAGAGGTCATAGGTTCCGATCTTCTTGTAGCCGCGCACGCCGAAGCTGGTGCGCTCCTCATCCTCTCCCGGGCCAAAGACAAAGCTCAGGCCCGTGAACGCCTCGCCGAACAACTCCACGTTGATCCCGTCGAAGCCGATGCGCTCCTGTGCCTCGAGGGCCGAGGGCAGGGGCTGGTTAAAGATGTCGAGCGGGCTGTAGAAGCGCATGCGGCCCCAGTCCACGAGCTGCTTGCCCATGGTCACGCGGGCCTTGTCGTTGTGGTAGGCGAGGGTGGCGCGGTAGAGGAGGTGGCGCTGATAGACGTGGTCCGTATCGCTTATGACCTTGTCCGCGTCCCAAAAGGCCAGGGTCTTCTGGTTGTTCTGGCGCACGGAGGCGAAGTCCGGGGTGTTCCCGAAGTCGTGGACCAGGACCTCGTGGTCATAGATGAGGTCGGCCTCCCAGTTTGCGCCGAGCTTCGGCTTCCATTCGAGGCGGCCGCGCTGGAGGACGGCAAAGAAGTCCTCCTTGGACCCGGAAGTCTTTGTGAAGGTGGCGAGCATCTTGTAGTAGCCGGAGATCTCGCTGACGGCCTGCGTCAGGACGCCCTCCGAGGCCGCGTCCGCCACCTGGCAGAGGCCCCGGGCCGGGAAGACAAAGAGGAGGATGAGGCACAGGACCGCCGGGCAGGCGCAGGGTCCCGGAGACCGTTTTCCGTCAGACAGACAGCCCCGCGTGGAAACTGTTTCCATGGTCTTATCCCGTGATGCGTCCGTCGTGGAGCTTGATGAGGGTAGTGGCCTTGTCCATGACCATCTTGTCGTGTGAGGAGAAGATGAAGGTCATGCCCAGGTTCTGGTTCATGCGGTGCATGAGGTCCATGAGGTCTTCGCCGGTGCGCGAATCGAGGTTGGCCGTGGGCTCATCGGCGAGGATGATCTTGGGCCGCGCGAGGACCGCCCGCGCCACCGCCACGCGCTGCTGCTGGCCGCCGCTCAACTCCGCGGGCTTGCGGTGGATGAGCGTATCCAGACCCAGGTCCTTTAAGATGCTCATGGCGTCGTGGTCGCGGTGCTTCTTGCTCGTGCCCTGCAGGAAGGCCACGTACTGGGTGTTCTCCAGGGCCGTCAGGGTGGGGATGAGGTTGTAGGCCTGGAAGACAAAACCGATCTTCCTGAGGCGGAACTCCGCCAACTGCACCGGGGTGAGCTTGTTCACGTAGACGCCGTCGACCATGATGTCCCCGCTCGTCGGGTAGTCGAGTCCGCCGATGAGGTTCAAAAGGGTCGTCTTGCCCGAGCCCGACGGCCCCGCGATCGCCATGAAGTCGCCCGCGTGGACCTTGAGCTCGACCCCATCGAGCGCCTTGGTCTCGACCGAAGAGCGCTGCTTGCGGTAGACGTGCGAGACGTTGTTGACTTCCACGAGGAGGCTCATAAGGTCAGTGCCTTTTTGTCAGCCGGCGATGGCGTCGACCGGCTTGAGCCGGCTGGCGCGGCGCGCCGGGATCATCGAGACGATGACGCTTACCAACAAGACGACGCCGACATACAACCCTACGGACGCGGCGTCGGCCTTCGGATAGATGACCGAGCCGATGTAAAAACTGTTGAGGGCGTCCGAGAGGGCCGACAGGTCGATGCCGCGCATGCCGAAGAAGTACGACAGGCCCCAACCGGCCAGGCCCCCGGCCAGGGCGCCGGCCGAGCCCAGGATGAACGATTCCACCGCCACGAGGAAGACGATCTGGCCGGGCCGGGTGCCCAGGGCGGCCATGATCCCGAACTCGCGCTTGCGCTCCAGCACGCTCATGAGGATCGTGTTCAGGATCCCCGTCGAGACGATCAGGAGCACGATGACGAGGATCAGGCCCGTGAAGACCTGGTCGAACTGCATCCACTGGTACGTCATCGGCGATATCTCTTTCCAGCTCAGGACCTCGAATTGCTTGGGGTCGATCGCGCGCCGCAGCGCCCGGACGGTCTCATCGACCTCTTCCAGGGAGGCGGCCTTGATGGCGATCTCGGAGATCCTTCCCGTCAGGACGAGGAGATCCCGGGCCGCGTTCAGGGTGATGAGGGCGAGGTTCTTGTCGATCTCCTCGGCGCCCGCATCCAGGAGGCCCGCGACGGTAAAGGCGCTGGCCGACAAGCTGCCGTCCGCGCCCTGGCTCATCACCACGACCTTGTCGTCGAGGCCCACGCGCAGGTTCTCGGCGAGCTGCCGGCCGATGACGACCTTGTCGTCGTCGCCCTTGTCAAGGTACCGGCCGCTGTGCACGCGCTTGTGCAGGGTCGACAGGTGCTTTTCGTTGACGGGGTCTATCCCCATGAGGAGGACGCCCGCCGAGCTCTCGGGCGAGGAGATGAGCGCGAAGTCCTTGATGCGCGGGGACCAGGCTACGATGGAGGGTATGTCCAACAGCGTCCGGGCCAGGCTCGAGGGGTTGTTGATGCTCTTGTCCAGGCCCATGTCCTTCTGGAAGCCGAGCTTGTGCACCTGGGCGTGGCCGATCAAGAGATCCGTGTAGTTGGCGATCATCTGGTGGTCCGCGCCGGTGACAAAGCTCTTGAGGAAGATGAGGGCGGCCAGGCCGAAGGCCACGGCGCCGATCGTGATGAGCGAGCGGGCGGGATTGCGGACGACGTTGCGCCAGGCGATGCGTATGAAGGTGAACATGCTTTAGTTCTTGATGTTCTGCAGGGTGAAGACGTTGTCGTCCATGGGCCCATTATATACCAGGTCGTCGCTGACTTCAATCACGGTGCGGTGGCCCGGTTTTGTCCTGGAGACCATCTCCCAGCGCGTGGGGATAGAGCGGTCGCCGACGCGGCGCACGTCGCTGTAGTTGAGGACCTTCACGAGCGCGTCGTCCTTGCCGTAGAACTCGTCACGCACGGGGACGAAGGTCTCGGTGTCGATCACCATCACGCGCCGCTGCCAGACCACGCCGGCGCGGGGCTTAGGCGTCAACTGAATACGCACGAGCGGCCGGCCCCGGACGGTCCGGCTTTCGCTGATGACGTGGTCGTAGTCCTCGACGATGCTGCTCTCCTTGACGAGGTCGTCGTTCGCGAAGTCGCTGCCCATCCAGGGCTGCAGCATCATCGAGGGCGGGATCTTGATCGTGCGCTCCACCTGGGGCAGGTAGTTCCACATCTCGGTGCCGACGCGCAGGGTCGTGATGCCCTTCTCTTTGGCCGGGGAGAGGATCTTCAGGAGCATCTTGTCGCGGTCCTTGCTGTGGACCTGGATCTCCAGCCGGCGCCGCCAGTTGGGCGTGATGACGGTCATGGTGTAGCGGCCCTTCTGCGTCTGTCCGCGCATCAGGTCATCCGAGCGCTTGACGATCTCTTTGGCGGTGAGCTCTTCCCGGGCCTGGACCGGGGCGCAGAGGGGGAGGGTCAGGGCAAGGAGCAGGAGGGCGCTGGCTTTCATATATCATATTATATTTTGCAGGGTCAAAAAGTCAAGTTGACCTGATAGTTAGGGTGTGCTATTTTGGGTATGGCCATGTTCGATTCAGAAGGCATATTTTTCACAAAGATCGATTCGCCTGAGCTTCTTGAGGACGTCTTCAGGCTGCGGTATCAGGTCTATTGTAAAGAGCGGCGGTTTTTGAGCGCGTCCGACTATCCGCACGGCGCGGAGAGGGATGAGTTCGACGACTTCGCCGTCCACTTCGGCGCCCTTGATCCGGCCGGCGGCCTGGTCGGCGCCGTGCGCCTGATCCTTCCGGAGTGCCCGGTCTTTCCGATCGAACAGCGCGTCCCGCCCCTGCCCCTGAGCGCGAACCTGCCTTTGCACGGGGAGTGCGCCGAGGTCTCGCGCTTGACGATCAGCAAGGAGTTCCGGCGCACCCTCTCCACGGGCTCTGCCAACGGGCCCCAGGGCGTTGCCCAGAGGCCCGGGTACGTCCTGCGCAAGGTCAGCTCCGTCACGCTGGGGTTGTGCCACCTCATGTACCTGGAGTGCCAAGAGGGGCAGATCGGTTACTGCCTCGCCCTGATGGAGCGGCCGCTGCACCTCCTCTTGAGGCTCCACGGTTTTGTCTTCCGTCCGATCGGTCCCGAGATCGACTGCCACGGTCCGGTCACGCCGTACATCATCGACGTGGGCGCGATGGACCGCCGCCATCTCTTCACCGCTGTGCCCTTTGGTTTTGAGGAAGTCCAGCAATGACGAGCGTCCCGCCCGAGCCGTTTGAGTTCCGGCGCATCACCTCGCCCGAGGCGATGGAGGAGGCCTTCCGTCTTCGGTATCAGGTATACTGCAACGAGTGTCATTTTATCCGGTCGGAAGATTATCTCGACGGCACGGAGAAGGACGGTTTCGACAAACACTCTGCGCACTTCGGCGCCTACGACGCCGGGGGCTGCCTCGTGGGTTCCGTGCGCCTGATCCTGCCTTCCTGCGGCCGCTTCCCCATCGAGGAGCACTGCGCCGCGCTCGACGTCGACCCCGTAAAGGTGCCCCTGCGCAAGTGCGCCGAGATATCGCGCCTGACGATCAGCAAGCTGTACCGGCGCAGGGCAAAGGACGGCCTTTACTACGAGCCGCAGGTCGAGGACGTGACGGTCCAGGACAAGGGGCAGTATTTCATGCGGCGCGTGCGGCCGATGGCCTTCGGCCTCTACCGCGAGCTGTACCATGAATCCAAGCGCCTGGGCATCCGTTACTGGTATGCCTTGATGGAGAAGACCCTGCGCACCCTCCTCAAGATCCACGGTTTCGTGTTCAACCCCATCGGCCCCGAGGTGGAGTTCTACGGCATGGTGACGCCTTACCTCGCGGACATCACGGAGATGGAACAGAACGTCCACGAGAAGTTCCCGCAATTCTTTGATTACTTCATGGACCACCTGGAGCCGGAGCTGCAGCCGAGGTTCAGCCGCTGAGCGGTCGAGGCGAAGCCCCGACCGCGAGGGAAGCCGATTGGGGCGCTGAAGTTTCGGCGTTTTTGTGTTTGACAAGGTTCATCACATATGATACACTTTATTTGGAGGTGAGAGAGATGCCCACTAAAAACCCGCGTTTGAATGTTGTGTTGGAACCACCTTTGTATTCGGCAGTTCAGCATCTTGCCCAAAAGGATCACGTCTCCCTGTCTTTAAAAGCCAGGGACCTGATCCGCGAGGCATTGGAATATTACGAAGATGCGCATTGGGGGCGGATCGCGCAAGCCCGCGAAAGAACATTCTCCAAAAAAACCGCCCTCAGCCACAAAAAAGTTTGGGGCTGATATATGGCCTATCAGGTCCTTTATCATCCCGAGATAGTGAAAGACCTGGAAAGGATCCCGCAGAATATAAAAGAGATGATAAAGCGCGCGATCGAAGAAAGGCTTCTTAATGATCCCGAGGCTGTAAGTCAGCCTTTGCGGCGGAATTTAAAAGGATATCGTAAATTGCGCGTGGGCGATTATCGTGTCATCCATAAAATTCACGGCAGCTCCATCATCATTTTAAAGATAGGCAACCGCAAGGATGTTTACGATAAGCTCTTCAGCCGCGTGGGATAATCAGGGTTTTGCAGTTGTTTCGACGCCATGAACATCTTCCAAGCCTTCGAAGAGAGCTGCCGGGCACACCCCGCCAAGGTCGCCGTCAGGCTTAAAAAATCGGATGGATACGAGCAGCTGACCTTCGGTCAGTTGCTCGAGCGCACCCGCGGGCTGCGTCGCGTCTTCTGGCGCCGGGGCATCAGGGCCGGCGACCGCGTCGCGCTCCTGATGAGCAACGGCCCGGATTGGCCTGCCGCTTTCTTCGCGGCGATGTCGCTCCAGGCCGTGGCCGTGCCCATCGACGCGCAGATGGCGCCCCGGGATGTCCGGGAGATCATAGGGCACGCCGGCGTCAAGCTCCTGGTGACGCAGGAGAAGTTCGGCGTGGCCTTGAGCGAGATATTGGGCGACGTGTCCGTCGAGGTGCCGTTTTTCGTCGACTTGCCGTGGGAAGATCTGGCCGGGGAGGAGGAGGCCGGCCTGCCGCCGCCGCCGGACTTCGGTCCGGCCAAGCTCGCCGCGCTCTTTTACACGTCGGGCACCACGTCCGCGCACAAGGCCGTGATGCTGACGCACGCGAACATCCTGGCGAACGTCGCCCAGGTCCGCGCCGCGAAGCTCCTTACGCCCGACGACGTCATCCTTTCCGTCCTGCCGCTCCACCACACGTATCCCTTCATGGTCACGTGCCTCGTGCCGCTCTTGGACGGCGCGACGGCGGTCTACCTGCAGAGCCTGATGCACTACGAGATATTCGCCGCCCTCCAGGAGAACCGCGTGACCATCTTCGTGGCCGTGCCTCAGCTCTACGCGCTGATCGCGCGCACCATGACGGACAAGATCAAGAAATTCGGCGCCTTCGTCCGGTGGTCGGTGGACCGCGCGATGGACGCCTGCGCCTTTGTCTCGCGCGTGAGCGGCCGCAACGTCACGAAGACCGTCCTGCGCCGCCTCCACGAGACGATGGGCGGCCACCTGCGTTTCATGGCGAGCGGCGGGGCCAAGCTCGACCCGGAGGTCGCGCGCAGCTTTTTCCGCTGGGGCCTGCCGATCGTCGAGGGGTACGGCTTGACCGAGACCGCGCCCGTCGTGACCTTCAACCCGATGGACCCCTTGAAGTACGCGACGGTGGGCAAGGCCCTGCCGGGCGTGACGGTGGAGATCGCGGGGCCCGGGGAGGACGGCATCGGCGAGATCTGCGTGCGCGGGGCCAACGTGATGCTCGGCTACTACCGCGCGCCGGCGCTGACACAGGAGGTCTTGCGGGACGGCCGGTTCTACACCGGCGACCTGGGCATGCTCGACAAGGACGGCTGCCTCTGCGTGACGGGCCGCAAGAACGAGTTGATCGTCCTGCCCAACGGCAAGAAGATGAACCCCGAGGAGGTCGAGGCGCATTACGGCGCCAGCGCCTATATCAAGGAGCTGTGCATCCTTTCTCCGCGGGCAGGGGAGGAGGCGGGGCACCTCGTCGCGGTCATCGTGCCCGACGAGGACCTCCTGCGCGCGCACAAGCACGTCGACATCGGCTTCAAGATCCGCTGGGAGCTCGACACCACCTCGCAGACGCTGCCCGTCTACAAGCGCATCCGCGGCTTTGTCCTGACGCCGGAGTCCCTGCCGCGCACGCGGCTGGGCAAGCTCATCCGGTATCAGATCGAAGCCAGGTACGCGTCCGGCGCCTACAAGGAGAACATCAAGGAGCGCAAAGAGGAGACGTTGACACCCTTTGAAGAGACCGCCGTCAAGCACCTCGGCCGTCTGCTGGGCCGCGAGGTCCACCTGGACGACCACCTCGAGCTGGACCTGGGGATGGACTCGCTGGGCCGCATCGAGCTGTTGAGCTCCCTGCAGGACCTGGTCCAGGTCGGCATCGATGATTCGCTGGCGCTCGAGCTCTTCGAGGCGCGCACCGTGCGCGAGCTCATCAACAAGGCCCACCAGGCCCTGCCCGAGAGCGCCTTTGAAGGCATCATCAAGAGGGAGGAGACCGTCTTCTGGTCCCAGCTCTTGCGGGAGCTGCCCGACCCCAAGAGCGTCGAGCGCCTCAAGTTGTCCTTCGACCGTTACGACCGCTGCGTCGTCCATATCATGGCGTACGCGTTCAAGTTCCTGACGCGCGTCTTCTTTCTGGTGAGCGTCAAGAACAGGGACCGCGTCCCGGAGAAGGGCCCCTATATCGTGGCCTCCAATCACGTCTCCTTCCTCGATGCCTTTTATCTCCTGTGCGCGATGTCCAACGACGCCATCATCAACACCTACTTCGTGGGTTTCGGCGCGATCTTCAACAAGCCCCTGATCGCCTGGGCCGCGCGCCTGTGCCGGCTCGTCACCATCGACATAAACCTCGACATGGCCGAGACCCTGCGCGTCTGCCGCTACCTTTTGGCGAAAGGGAAGAACGTCGTCTACTTTCCCGAAGGGCAGCGCTCCGGCGACGGCAGGATCAAGGAGTTCCGCAAGGGCGTGGGCATCCTCGTCAAGGAGTCCGGCAGCCGCGTCCTGCCCGTTTATCTGGAGGGCGCCTTCAAGGTCTGGCCGCGTTCCCGGTCCATCCCCCTGCCCGGCCGGGTGACGGTGCACGTGGGCTCTGTGGCCGACCCGCAGGCCCTGGGCCTGGGGATCGCCGGCGACCCCTATCTCGCCATTGCCAGGGGCCTCCAGAAGCGCGTCACGGAGCTCGTCCCCGACCAAAAGTAATAGCGCTTCCTTCTTTATAACCCCTTAGACTATAGCAAGTTTTGCCCTTGACAAAATCGTGATCATATGTTATATTTCTTTTCCTTACTTTTTATGGGGGTCCCCACGCCTAACGAGAGTTTATGACAGCTGCCGAAACAAACACAGGCAAAAAGATCAGCGTGGTCGCGATCTGGAGAGCGGCGCTCAATCTCTTCGTCTCTAAGCCGCGCGTCCTCATCCCCTTTGTCGTCCTCGCGTTGGCCGAGACCGTCGGGCTCTTCATCCTGGCCAACAGCCCGCACTTCCCCCTCAATAAGATCTTGGCGCAGCCCATCGAGCGCATCTGGGGCGGCGTCTTTCTTCACTATCCTTATATTTACGAGCTGCTGCCGCGGCTCTTTTATTATGGTAAGATGGTCACGGGGATCTTCATCGGCGGGGTCACGACCGCGATGGCCTGCCTGATGGCATGGCAGGCGCAAAAGGGCAAGAGGCCTTCCCTCAAGACGGCCTTTCGTCGATCCATGGGACGCTATGCGTCCCTCTTTTTATTGATGCTCCTGTTGTACGCCGCGGTCCACTTCGTCATGAAGCAGCCGCAGGTCCTCCTGGCGTTGGCCTTTCACGGCAAGACCAAGCTCCTCTTCCTCGGCCCGCAAATGTGGTTCGGGATCCTCCTGCCCGCCGCCCTCTTTTTATTGGCGATCGTCCTCCAGGGGCTCTTCGTCTATTGCGTCCCGTACGTCATCATCAAGGACAGGAAGTTCCTGCCGGCCCTGTGGGGCGGCATGGTCTTCTTTTTCAAGAACGCCCTGCGGACGGTCGCCCTGGTGGGCGTGCCGATGATCCTGTACATCCCCGTGACGATCCTGCGCAGCAACATCAATGTCCTGGCCGACAAATTTGGGCCCGAATCCATCGTCAGCGTGCTTTTTATCAGCGTGTTCGTGTCGGTGTTGGTCGTGGACGCGCTGGTGACGGTGGCGACGGCCCTTTACTTTATCGAGGCGACGGATGCGTAAGACCCTTTTGATCATCCTGGCGGCGGCGCTTGTGGGTTGTGCGGGCTGCGAGAGCCCGAGCTTCAAGGCCGAGCGCAAGATGTACAAGGCGCACAAGCTCGCCGAGAAGATATTCAAGAACCCCAAGTCCACGCCGCCGATGCAGTTTGCAGAGGCGGTCGAGGCCTACCGCAGGATCGCGGCCCAGTATCCGGACACGGTGCTGGAGGTGCAGGCGGAGTTCAGCATCGGCCACCTGTACCTGGTGCGCGGGGATTTCGAAAAGGCGCGCGAGCAGTATAAGCGCCTGACGCTTGACTGCGACAAGAAGGGCAACCTCTGCGCCGAGGCGTACTTTGCCATCGGCAACGCCTATGAGCTCGAGCAGAGCTGGCCGCAGGCGGAGGTCCAGTACCGGCTCATCATGGACACGTTCCCGTTTTCGGCCAAGAGCCTTGATCTGCCGCTTTACATCATCCGCCACTACCGCAATGAGAAGGCGTCCCCCCAGAAGGTCGGGGCGGCCGTCGACCAGGCGGTGGCGTACTACACGGATCTGAAGGTGGACACGCAAGAGGAGAAGGGGGATTTCATCCTGCAGGGTCTGGTGTCGCGTTCCTACATGGAGGGGGAGAAGTGGCTGGACGCCCTCGACAGCCTCGACAAGCTGACGCGTGATTATCCGGATTTCAATCCCGAACAGGCGCTGTGGGTCAAGGCGCTCATCTACGCCAACAAACTCGAGGATAAGGAGAAGGCCAAGGAGGAGCTGCAGAAGATCGTCTCCGATTATCCCGATTCGCCGCTCGCCAAGAAGGCCACCATCGTCATCGAAAGAATGTAGCCGGGGTGTACGAAAAATGGGGGGTTCGTATGACTAAGGAGAATCTGTCGGAACTTAATAAAGATCTTTTGAATGACACCCTGATGCGGTTGAAGACGCTTCTTAACGCCGAGACCGCGTCGCTCTTCGTCTTCGACGGCGAGCGCCAGGAGCTGGTCCTGAACGCCGTCCTGAACGAGAAAAAGGTCCAGTTCACCGGCATGCGCCAGCGCCTGGGCGACGGCATCGCGGGAAGCGTCGCGACCCTGCGCCAGGCGGTCCTGGTCAAGGACATCCGCCAGGACCCCCGCTTCGCCGGCCGGCCCTTCCACCGTTACCTCACGAATTCCTTCATCTGCGTGCCGCTGACGAGCTCCGAAGGCTTGATCGGCGTCGTCAACGTCTCGGACAAGAAGACGGGCCAGGCCTTTTGCGACGAAGACTTTGAGCTGGCGTGCCTGGTGAGCCGCCTGATGGCGCAGGTCATCGAGGTGGAGCTGCGTTGCGACAGGGCGGTCCGGGAGATAAGGGCCCTCAAGGACGAGAAGGAGAAGGGCCGTCAGGAACGTCGCTTTCTGGAGAAGTTCGCGTCCCTGGGGCGCCTCGCCGGCGGGATCGTGCACGAGATCAACAACCCCCTCGACGCCGTGACGCGCTACACGAACCTGTTGATCGAGAAGGACCCCGAGAAGAACGTCGCGCGCGAGTACCTCGACGAGATCAAGATCGGCCTGACGCGGATGAACAAGATCACGCGCTCGCTGTTGGAGTTCTCCCAGCAGCTTAGGGACAGCGACCGGCGCGAGGTCGTCGACGTCAACGCGACCATGGAGGAGGCGCTCTCGCTCTTTCGCCATGGCCTCTTCGCGGACAACGTCCGGATCCAGAAAGAGTACGATGAGCTGCTGCCCCGCGTCCAGGACAAGGGGCTGTGCCGCGTCTTTACGAACATGATCAAGAACGCCCTCGATGCCATGCCCGAGGGCGGGACGCTGACGATCAGGACGTGCCGCGACAACGGCCACATCCTCGTTGCCTTCCGCGACACCGGCATCGGCTTGGACGAGGAGGCGCGGGAGAAGATCTTCACGCCGTTCTTCACGACCAAGCCGATCGGCAAGGGCGTGGGGCTGGGCCTGCCGATCTGTTTCGAGGTCGTCCAGCGTTACGGCGGCCGCATAGACGTCGAGAGTGTGCCGGGCCTTGGCACGACTTTTTCGGTCCGCCTGCCCCTGGAGATCGCCGCCGCCTGATCCCAAAACAGTCTTTCCTTTGTCCGGGAGACGGTCCTCCGGGGGACGGTTCCCCGTTGTTCGGGAGAGTATATCCATGAGCCAGAACGGTGTGCGCATATTGGTGGTCGATGACGATTCGCTCGTCCGCCGCTCCCTGTGCGAGGTCCTGTCTTTCGAGGGCTACGGGTGCAGCAGCGTCGAGGACGCGGCCGAGGCGCTTGGCCGCCTGAAGGAGGCGCCGTTCGACATCGTCATCTCGGACATGAAGATGCCGCGCATGAGCGGCCTGGACCTCTTGAAGGCGATCAAGGCCCGGCACCCGGCCGTCAACGTCATCATGGTGACGGGTTTCGGCAGCATCGATACGGCGGTGGCCGCGATGCGCCTGGGCGCGGTCGACTACATCACCAAGCCCATCATCGACGACGAGATCAAGATGGTCATCCATCGGATCGCCGAGAAAAAGCGGCTCGCCGAGGAGAACGCGTATCTGCGCGCGAAGGTGGAGACCGCCCAGCGCCAGAAGTGCTGCGAGATCATCGGCAAGAGCGTCCCGATGCAGAAGATCTATGACCTGATCGGCGTCGTCGCGGACACGGAGACCACGGTCCTGATCAGCGGCGAGAGCGGCACCGGCAAGCAGCTGGTCGCCCACGCCATCCACCTGAGCGCGCCGGGCGCCGAGGAGCGGCCGTTCGTCGAGGTGAGCTGCGGGGCCCTGCCCGAGACCCTGCTCGAGGGCGAGCTCTTCGGCCACGTGAAGGGCGCCTTCACGGGCGCCATCCGGGACCGCGTCGGCCGTTTCGAGTCGGCCGAGGGCGGGACGATCTTTTTGGACGAGATAGACGCCTTCACGCCGGCGCTGCAGGTCAAGCTCCTGCGCGTCCTGCAGGAGGGGGAGTTCGAGCGCGTCGGCGAGACCAAGACGCGCAAGGCCAACGTGCGCGTCATCGCGGCGACCAACCAGGACCTGACGCAGCTCATCAATGACGGCAGGTTCCGCAACGACCTTTATTACCGCCTCAACATCATCTCCATCGAGATCCCGCCCCTGCGCGACCGCAAGGAGGACATCTCGCTGCTGGTGGAGCATTTTATCGAGAAGCACGCCACGAACCCGAAGAAGGCCATCAACGGCATCAGCGATGAGGCCTTGCAAAAGCTGCTCGGTTACGGCTGGCCGGGGAATGTCCGGGAGCTGGAGAACGCCATCGAGCGGGCGTGCGTTTTGACGCGCGGGGCCATGATCCAGTCCGGCGACCTGCCCGAAAATATCCTGAAGGCCGCGCCGGTGCTGGTGCCGGCTGCGGCGGCGGCCGCGGCCAACGGCGGGTCGCTCAAGGACGCGCTCAAGGACCCCGAGAAGAAGCTCATCCTCGAGGCGCTCGACCGGGCCGGCTGGAACAAGAAAGAGGCCGCCAAGGCGCTGGGTATCAATCGCACGACCCTGTATAAGAAGATGAGCCAGTTCGGCATCGATCCCAACAACAGGAAGCCTTCATGATGACGCCCAGGGACCTGCCCAACGGCAAACCGCTCCTGGCGGACCTGATCGGTCCGCGGGAGCTGCAGGAGATGCAGGACAGCTTTGGCGAGGTGGCGAACGTCGCCATCCGCACCTCGGACCCGAATGGTAATTTCTTGACGCAGATGAGCCATGCGCCCAACCTGTGTGCCGATATCTTCAAACATGCCTTGTCGCGCGTGACGCTGTGCCGGTCGTGCCTGCCGATGTTCCTGGGTGGAGAGGGGATCGTGGATGAGGAGCTCAGCTTCGAGTGCCTGCCGGGCCTGCGGCACTATCTCATCCCGTTAAAGGTGAGCCGCAGCCACAGCGAGGCGCTCATCCTGGGCTACATGATCATCGGCCCGGTCATCTTCATGAAGCGCCTGGACAAGGAGGCGTATGCCCAGGTCGCCGAGCGTCTCGATATGAGCCTGGACCAGCTGTGGAGCTTCCTGCTGGAGCTGCGCGTCTTCTCCTATAATGGGATCCGTTCTTTTATCGATATGGTCGAGCACCTGACCGGCCGCATCCTTAACCTTTCGTTTGCCAAGTGGGCGGCTCAGGATAAGCTGCGCGGCGGGGTCAGCGACCGCGTCTTCCACCGCGTGGCCGCAATGGACGACGGCGTGGATGAGTTCCTGAGGCTCTTCTTGGACCTCGTGATGGACATCACCAACGGCAACCGCGGCTCCCTGATGCTCTGGGACCACGATGAGAAGGCGCTGTGCATCCGCGCGGCGCAGGGGATAGCGGATGACGTCATCGCCCGCACCCGCGTGCTTCCGGGCAGCGGCGTGGCCGGCCTCGCCTTCGAGCAGAAGCGTTCGTTCCTCATCAACGAAGACCGTTCCGACCCCGTCATCTCCGACCGCCTCACCCAGCCCCAGATCTTCTCTTCGCTCATCGTGCCCATCAAGACCGGCGACACGGCCCTCGGCGTCCTCAACGTCGCCAGCGACCGCGGGATGCCGGTCCAGTTCGACGACTCGAGCCTGGCGCTCGTCACGCGCGCCGCCGGCCTCGCCGCCGTCGCCCTCCGCTCCCTCCAAAAATAGTGTCGTTTCTGCGTAACCTCAATAAATATAATAGGTTATGAATAAATTCAGCCATCATGTTCCTGAATATCT
>CAZDLS010000022.1:0-17506 GCA_964506425.1 uncultured Planctomycetia bacterium
GGAGGAAGAGATCGACTATGCGAAGGCCCACAAGATCCCGCTCAACGTCTCCAAGAAGAAGGTCTACAGCATCGATAGGAACCTGTGGGGCGTCAGCATCGAGTGCGGAAGATTGGAGGACCCGTGGCAGGAGCCGCCGGCCGACGCCTACCGGATGACCGTCGACCCGGTCAAGGCGCCGGGCAGGCCCGCGTACGTCACGATCGTCTTTGAAAAGGGCGTGCCCAAAAAGCTGAACGGCAAGGCGCTCGGCCTGGAATCTTTGATCGTTGCCCTGAACAGGCTCGCCGGCAGGCACGGTGTCGGCCGCGTGGACATGGTCGAGAACCGGCTCGTGGGGATCAAGTCCCGGGAGATCTACGAGTCTCCGGCGGCGACGTGTCTCTACGCGGCGCATAAGGATTTGGAGACCCTCGTCCTCGACAGGGAGCTGTTGCACTACAAGCAGTCCCGGGAAGGGCTCTACGCTCAACTGGTCTATTACGGGTTGTGGTACACGCCGCTCAAGGCGTCCATCGACGCGTTCGTCAAAGAGACGCAGAAGAAGGTCACGGGCACGGTGCGGCTCAAGCTCTACAAGGGCGGCTGCGTCGTGGTCGGCAGAAGGTCGCAGCACTCTCTCTATAAAGAGGAGTTGGCGACCTACACCGAGAAGGACCAGTTCGACCAGAAGCTGGCCGCAGGCTTCATCAAGCTGTGGGGCCTGCCGTTCCAGAAAGGCTGATGACCATGGAAAAAAAGTTATGGGGCGGACGGTTCAAGGGTAAGGCTGACCCGGTCTTCGAGCGGTTCAGCGCTTCCATCGAGACGGACTTCCGGCTGGCAAAGTGCGACCTGATAGGCAGCTTCCTCCACGTCCACGTCTTGAGAGAGGCGGGGTTTCTGTCGCCGGCCGAGCTCAGCCGTTTCAAGAAGGCCCTGTCGGCCCTGACCAGGAAGGTCGAGCAAGGCTCTTTTCCGTATGACTTCTCAAGCGAGGACATCCATACGAATATCCAGAGCGCGCTCGCCAAGACCCTGGGCCCGCTCGCCGGCAAGCTGCAGACCTGCCGGTCACGTAACGACCAGGTCGTCTTTGCGACCAAGCTTTATTGTCTCTTCGAAGGCGTCCCGCTCCAGGAGCTGATAGCCGCTGCCCGCAAGAGCCTCCTGGCGTTGGGGCAACGCTATATTGATGTCCGGATGCCGGGTTACACGCACCTGCAGCACGCGCAGCCCGTCATGCTCAAGGATTATCTGGAGGCCTTCTCGTTGATGCTGGAGCGGGATGCCGAGCGGCTGGAGTCTGCCCTCCGGGGATTGAAGATCTCTCAGGGCTCCGGCGCGCTCGCCGGCACCCCGATCCCGAAGGCCGATTATCGGGCGGGGATCGCAAAGGGTTTGAGGGTCTTGAAGATGACCGGCCTGATACCGTTCATCGGCACGCCTGATAACACGCTCAAGGTCGTCAGCGACAGGGATTTTGTCATTGAGATCCTCTCGGTCCTGGCGGTGACGGGGATGCATCTCTCGCGGCTCGCCGAAGACTTGATCCTGTGGTCCACGCGGGAGTTCGGGTTCATCGCGCTCGGCGACGCGTACTGCACGGGCAGTTCCCTGATGCCTCAGAAGAAGAACCCGGATGCGCTCGAGCTGATGCGCGGCGCGGCCGGGATCCTCGCCGGGAACCTGAGCGCGGTCTTGACGACGATGAAGGGACTGCCCTTGACCTACAACCGGGACATGCAGTGGGATAAGGCGCCGCTCTTCGCGTCGCTGGATATCGTCAAGGACGAGCTCGCGGTCCTGGCAGGCCTGCTTGAGACCGTCAAGGTCCGCAAGGATAAGATCGCGGCCCAGATGGCGGACGAAGGCCTTTATGCAACGGCCCTCGCCGAGTGCCTGGTCAAGAAAGGCGTGGCCTTTGCCGAGGCGCACGCGGCGGTCGGCAGACTGATCCGGTTCTGTTTTGAAAAGAAGCACTCGGTGCGGCAGCTGAGCCGGGCCCGGCTGAAGGCCTTCTCTCCCAAGCTGGAAAAGAGCGACGTCGATAAGTCGCTTGACCCCCGGCGCTGAAGGGGCTTTTGAGGGCCGCAGCCCGTGGGATAAATAAGGCGGTCATGCATCACTTTAGCGAAGACAGGAACACAGAGTTACGTTGTGAGCAGGTGCGCTGCGCCGACCTCGCGCAGCGTTACGGTACGCCTCTTTTTGTCTACAGCCGGGCGACGCTCTTGGACCACCTGGCCAAGCTCCAGAGGGCCCTGCGGCCGCTGGAGCCCCTCATCTGTTTTTCCGTCAAGTCCAACTCGAACCTGAGCCTCCTCAAGCTCCTCGTCGACCGGGGGGCAGGGTTGGACATCGTCTCCGGCGGGGAGTTGCAGCGCGCGAAGAGGACGGGCGTCGATCCACGCAAGGTCGTTTACGCCGGCGTGGGCAAGACCGGGGAGGAGATCGCCGAGGCGCTGCGCTGGGGGATACTGTTTTTTAACGTCGAATCGCTCCAGGAGCTGTGCCGGATCAGCGACGCGGCGGTCCGCTTGAAAAAGACGGCGCGTGTCTGCGTCCGCGTGAACCCGGACATCGAGGCGCACACCCATCGCTACATCACCACCGGCACGGCCGCCAGCAAGTTCGGCGTGGATTTTGAGACCGCGCGGCTCATTTTTCTGAACCGCGGCCGGTTCAAGAACGTGCGTGTGCTGGGCCTGCACGTGCACATCGGCTCGCAGATCACGCAGGCCGGGCCTTTTCGGCTGGCCCTGCGGCGCACGCTCGGTCTCATCCGCCACCTGCGGGGGCTCGGGGTCGAGGTGTCGTGGCTCAACGTCGGCGGCGGCCTGGGTATTATTTACCGCAACGAGAGGCCGCAGACCGCCCGCGAGTACGCACAGGTTCTTTTGCCTTTATTGCGCCGGCAGCGCCTCAGGATGATCTTCGAGCCCGGACGTTTTATCGCGGGCAACGCCGGCATCCTCGTGACGCGCGTCCTTTACGTGAAGGAGACGCCGGTCCGGCGCTTTGTGGTGGTCGATGCCGGCATGAACGACCTGGTGCGTCCGTCGCTCTATCAGGCGCACCATGAGATCCGTCCCTTGGACGGCCGCGGCATCGACCGAAAGACGCTCAAGGAGACGGACGTGGTGGGGCCCATCTGCGAGAGCGGTGATTTTTTGGCCAAGGAAAGGTCGTTGCCGGCCTTTCAGCCGGGCGCCCTCTTGGCGGTGATGAGCGCCGGCGCCTACGGCATGAGCATGGCCTCCAACTACAATTCCAGGTGCCGCGCCGCCGAGGTGCTCGTCGCGGGCAGGCGCTCTTACCTGATCCGGCGGCGCGAGACCTTTGCGGACCTGGTGCGTTGCGAGAGGATGGTCCGCCCCGGATGAAGAAGGTTCCTTTCGTCAAGATGCAGGGTGCGGGCAACGATTTCGTTCTGGTCGATGCCCGCCGGCCGCTTGCCGCCGCGCTGCACGCGTCCTTCGCCCGCAAGATCTGCGACCGCAAGTTCGGGGTGGGGGCGGACGGCTTGCTGGTGCTGGGCCGCTCCCGGAAGGCCGATGCCCGCATGAGGATCTTTAACCCGGACGGTTCCGAGGCCGAGATGTGCGGCAACGGCGCGCGGTGTCTGGCGTTTTACTACGCGCTGCGCTCCGGCAAGAATAGGTTCTGTATCGAGACGGCCAGCGGCATCCTGGAGGCCCGGCTCGTCGGAGCATCCGGCGTGAAGCTGCACCTGCCGGACCCGACCGATATCCGGCTCGACCAGACGGTGCGCCTCGGCAGGCAGACATTCGAGGTCGATCTTATCAATACCGGCGTGCCGCACGCCGTCATGGAGGTCACGGACCTGGAGAGCGTTCCGGTGATGCGTCTGGGCCGGGCCGTCCGGCGCCACGGCCTTTTCATGCCGGCGGGCACGAACGTGGACTTCATCCGGATCCGCGACGGCCGGCAGATCGACATCCGGACCTATGAGCGGGGGGTGGAGGCCGAGACCCTGGCCTGCGGCACGGGGTCTGTCGCCGGCGCTATCGCCAGCGCCCTCAACCATACCCGCGAGGGGCTTGAGGCGTCGGCCGGCACGGCGATGCGCCATAAGGTCCGTGTCAGGACAAAGAGCGGCGAGGTGCTGACGGTCGCTTTTGCCGTCACCAAATATCAGGTATCGGATGTGTGGCTGGAGGGACGGGCCCAGATCGTATATGAAGGGGTGTATCATGTTTAAGGGTTCATGCGTAGCGTTGGTGACACCGTTCACCAAAGACAACAAGGTGGATGAGGCGGCGCTGGAGAGGCTCGTCGAATTCCACGTCAAGAACGGCACGGACGCGATCGTCCCGTGCGGCACGACGGGTGAGTCTGCCACGCTCGACTACGCGGAGCACGACCGCGTGATCGAGGCGTGCGTGCGGGCCAGCCGCAAGAGGATGCCGGTCATCGCGGGCACGGGATCGAATTCGACGCAGGAGGCGATCGAGATGAGCCGGCACGCCGAAAAGAACGGCGCCGACGGCCTCCTCCTCGTGGCCCCTTATTACAACCGGCCGACGCAGGAGGGGCTCTATCTGCACTTCAAGGCGATCGCCGATGCGGTGGACCTGCCTATCGTCCTCTACAACATCGCCTCGCGCACCGGTGTCAACATCGAGCCGGAGACGACGGCCCGCCTGGTCGTGGCGTGCAAGAACATCAGGAGCATGAAGGAGGCGAGCGGGTCGTTGGACCAGATGGCGCGCACGAAACTCCTGTGCGGCGGGAAGCTGGCGCTTTTGTCCGGCGACGATTCTTTGACCCTGCCGCTCCTGGCGATCGGCGGGGAGGGCGTCATCTCGGTCGTCGCCAACATCATCCCTCAGGACGTCAAGGCGATGGTGAGCGCCTTTGCCAAGGGTGACGTCAAGGAGGCGCAGCGCCTGCATTATAAGATGCTGCCGCTCATCAAGGCGGTGTTCCTGGAGACCAATCCCATCCCGGTCAAGACCGCGATGGGGCTGATGGGGTTGTGCGCGCCGGCGCTGCGGCTGCCGATGTGCGCCTTGAGCGAGGCGAACCTTGAAAAACTCAAAGTCGCCCTTAAGGATTACGGGCTGATACAATAATGGTGCGCGAAAGACGGATAAAGCTCGGCGTCAGCGGCGCCCTGGGCAAGATGGGCCAGAGGATCCTGGCGCTTGCCGGCCGGGACGGGGCCTTTGTCCTGGCCCTGGCGCTCGAACGGCCGGACCACCCCCAGATGGGTTGTGAGACTTTTGGCCTGCGCGTCTCCGGCGACCTCAAGGAGGTCGCCGGGGTCGACGGCCTGATCGATTTCTCCGCGGCCGCGGCCATATCCGAGCACGTCGCTGCCTGTGTCAAGGCGCGCAAGGCCCTGGTCATCGGCACGACGGCCTTGAGCGCCGAAGACCAGAAGGTCATCCGCGATGCGGCCAAGAAGATCCCCGTCGTCTCTTCACCCAACATGTCCATCGGCGTCAACGTGCTCTTTGGGCTGGTGGCGCAGGCCGCACGGCAGCTCCCCGAGGGGTATGCGGTGCGCCTGAGCGAGACCCACCACGTCCACAAGAAAGATGCGCCCTCGGGCACGGCCAAAAAACTGGCCGAGCTCATCAAGGCCCACCGGCCCCATGCCCAGGTCCCGATCGACTCGAAGCGCGAGGGAGAGGTGATCGGCGACCACGGCGTCGTCTTCCAGAGCCCTTGGGACACGATCACGCTGTGCCACAGCGCCAAGACACGTGATATCTTCGCCCTCGGCGCCCTGGAGGCGATGAAGTTCTGCGTTACGAAAAAAAGCGGTCTCTATGACATGGCCGATGTCCTGGGCACAAAAAGGTAAGGAAAGGGAGTCAGGATGCAGATAGCGATATCCAAAAGATTGGAGTCCCTGCCGCCGTATCTCTTCGCCGAGATCGATGCGGCCAAGCGCCGGGCCCGGCAGGAGGGGCGGCCCATCATCGACCTCGGCGTCGGCGACCCGGACATCCCCACGCCCCGTTTCATCATCGACGCCCTCTATGAGGCGGCGCAGGACCCGCACAACCACCGTTACGCCCTTGATCAAGGGATGCCGGTGCTGCGCCAGGCCATCGCAGCGTGGTATCAGAGACGCTTCAACGTCACGCTGGATCCGGAGAACGAGGTCCTGCCGCTGATCGGCTCCAAGGAGGGCATCGCGCACATCCCCGTGGCCTTTTTGAACAAGGGTGACGTCGCGCTGGTGCCGGACCCGTGTTACCCGCCGTACCGCAACGCGACGATCCTGGCCGACGGCAAGCCGCAGCTGATGCCCTTGCGCGCGAGCAACGGTTTTCTGCCTGACCTCGACGCCCTCTCCGACGCCGTGGCCAAAAAGGCGCGGCTCATGTTCCTGAACTACCCGAACAATCCCACAGCGGCCGTCGCCGAGCCCGCCTTTTTTGAGAAGGCCGTCGCCTTCGCGCAAAAGAACGACGTCATCATCTGCCACGATGCGGCGTACTCCGAGGTCGCCTTTGAGGGTTTCAGGCCTTCGAGCTTTCTTGAGGTCCCCGGCGCCAAAGAGGTCGGTGTCGAGTTCCACTCCGTCTCCAAGTCGTACAACATGACGGGCTGGCGCGCGGGCTGGGTGGCCGGATGCGCCCAGGTCATCGAGGCCCTGGCGCGTGTCAAGACGAACATCGACTCCGGCATCTTCCAGGCGGTCCAGCTGGCGGCCGTGGCCGCGCTCGAGCGCGGGGATGAGACGATCGCCCAGAACAACAAGGTCTATGAGGAGCGTTTGAACGTCTTCGTGGCGGGCCTGAACGGCATCGGCTGGAAGGTCGTCCAGCCCAAGGCGACCTTCTACGTCTGGGTCAAGAACCCCCGGAAGGCCAAGTCGTCGGTGGAGCTGGCCAAGCTCCTCCTGGAGCGCGCGAACATCGTCGCCACGCCCGGGGTGGGTTTCGGAAAGTACGGTGAGGGGTATATGCGCTTCGCCATGACGCTCGACAAGGACAAGCTCAAGGAGGCGGTGGAGCGCATGAAGGTCTATCTGGTCGATGTCATGTAGCGCCATGGCTCAAAGAGAGTCGCTCGCATCCGTAGTCTATGTGGGCGTGGGTTCTAATAAAGGCGACAGGAGGCGTCATATCCGGCGGGCCCTGTGCCTCCTGCAGCAACAAGAGGGTATCCGCCTCGAGGCGGTCTCGCCGTTTTATGAGACGCGGCCCCAGGGCGGGCCGGCCGGACAGAGAAATTACTGGAACGGCGTCGTCCGGGTCCGGACGTCCTGGTCGAGCCCCCGCCTGCTGGGCATCCTGAAGAGGGTAGAGGCGCAGGTCGGTCGTAGGCCGGGGGTCCGCTGGGGCGACCGGGAAGTGGACCTGGATATCTTGGTGCGCGGGGCGCAGGTCCTCAGAAAGAAAGACCTGCGCATCCCCCATCCGCGCATGGTGCATCGGGTTTTTGTGCTGCGGCCGTTGGCAGAGCTGGCCCCGCGCCTGAGGCACCCCGTGACGGGAAAGAGCATGGCCGCGCACCTGCGCTGCCTCGCGGACCGTCGAGACATAAAAGACAAGAGGGTCGCCGACTTTTTGTGAAGACCATCACGCGTATCACTCCGCTTCAACGTTCCCTGCGCCGGCTCCGCGGGCAAGGCCGGCGTATCGGGTTCGTGTCCACGATGGGCGCCCTGCACGAAGGGCACCTCTCCCTGGTGCGCCGGGCCCGGCGCGAGAACGCCCTCGTCGTCGTCAGCATCTTCGTCAACCCCCTCCAGTTCGGTCCCAACGAAGACTTCCAGAAGTATCCCCGCGATCCCAAGAGGGATGCGCGCCGGCTCAAAGGGCTGTGCGACGTCCTTTTTCTGCCCAGCCCCAGGGCCTTTATCCCGAGAGACATCAAGACCAGCGTGACGGTCAAGGACCTGAGCGCGCCGCTGTGCGGTCGCTCGCGGCCGGGTCACTTCACGGGCGTCGCCACGATCGTCGCCAAATTATTGCTGGCCGTCGGACCTGACCGTTTGTACCTGGGGCAGAAGGATGCCCAGCAGGCCGCCGTCATCAAAAAGATGGTGCAGGACTTGAATTTCCCCGTTGAGGTGGTGGTGTGTCCTATCGTAAGGGAAAAGGACGGGCTTGCGATGAGCTCACGCAACGCCTATCTCAGCGCTCAAGAGCGGCGCCGGGCCGTCGTCTTGTATCAGGCCATCAAGTCCGCCGAGCGCATGGTGGCAAGGGGGACGAGGGAGACCGCCCCGATCATCCAGGCGCTGGAGGACCTGGTCCACCGCGTCCCGGAGACGCGCATCGATTACGTCGAGGTCGTCGACCCCAAGACGCTCGAGCCGGTCCGCACGATCGCGGGCCGTGCGCTGCTCGCCCTGGCGGTCGCCGTCGGCGACACCCGGCTGATCGACAATACCGTCCTGCGCGTGAGGTCTTAGCAACCGTTGGAAATAAAAGGGATGCTCTTTTTATGTTGAAGACGAGATCATTGCGGATAGGCATTGTCGGATGCGGGGCGATCGGCACGGCGGTGGCTGTGGGGTGCGCGCGGCGCTTTAAGGGCCGCGTGCGCGTGGTCGCTGTCAACGACATCGACGCTGCGAAGGCCGCGGCGCTCGCGAAGAAGGTCCCCGGCGGCCGCGTCAGGACGCTTGACCGCCTCATCGCCGTCAGCGACTTGGTCATCGAGGCGGCCTCGGCCCAGGTGAGCGCACGCGTCGCCCAAAAGGCCTTAGGACATGGGAAGGATGTTTTGGTGATGAGTGTCGGCGGGCTCCTGGGCCGGGCGGCCGCGTTAAGCCGGCTCGCCGGCAAGAAGGGCAGCCGCCTGTACGTGCCCAGTGGCGCCATCGCGGGCCTGGACGCCGTGCGCGCCTTCAGCTTCGTGCGCTGGAAGCGGCTCGTGCTGCGCACGCAAAAACCGCCGCGGGCCCTGGAGGGCGCGGATTATCTGGTCCGGCACCGCATCCGTTTATCGGGCCTGAGGCGTGCGCGCACCGTCTTTCGCGGGACGGCCTTTCAGGCGGTCCGGGCGTTCCCAAAGAACATCAACGTCGTGGCGGCGCTGGCCCTGGCCGCGGAGGGGCGCATCGTGCCGCGCGTCGAGATCGTGGCAGACCCGCGCCTCAAGAGGAACGTCCATACGATCCTGGCCGAGTCAGAGGGCGGACGCATCGAGATCCGCTGCGAGAACGTACCGAGCGCCGCGAATCCCAAGACGAGCCAGTTGGCGATCCTTTCGGCGCTGGCCGTCGTGCAGCGCCTGGTCAGACCGGTCTCCATCGGTAATTGAAGGCAAGGTAGCAGAAAATCCATCGAGGAAAGGGGGTGAGCACTGATGGCACAGAAGCTCGTGAAGGTCGGAGTGAAGAGACAGAAAGGGTATCTTTACTTCATCGATAAGCGCGGGGACGTCTCCTGCGCGAAGATGGCCCGCGGCAACAAGAAGGGCGGCAAGCCCAAGAAGGTTGCCAAGGTCGGCTTGAAGAAGAAGAAAGGGTACCTGTACTTCCTCGACAAGAAGGGCGACATCTCCTGCGCTAAGCTTGTCCGCGGCGGGAGGAGGAAAAAGAGAAGAAAGAGATAACCTCGCGTGTCAACGCCCCCGCCGCTTCGCTTGAGAATGAGGCCAAGCGGCGGGGGTCTCTCCATGAAAAAAGACCGACTCATCATCCGGGGTGCCAAAGAGCACAACCTCAAAGACATCCACCTGGAGATCCCTCATCGGCAGTTCGTGGTGGTGACGGGCCTCTCCGGGTCGGGCAAGTCTTCGCTCGTCTTCGATACGGTGCACGCCGAGGGGCAGCGCCGCTATGTGGAGAGCCTTTCGAGCTACGCCCGCCAGTTCCTGGAGCAGCTGCAAAAACCCCACATCGACGCGATCGAGGGATTGTCCCCGACGATCGCGATCGAGCAGCGCACGGCCGGCGGCAACCCCCGTTCGACCGTCGGCACCCAGACCGAGATCTACGACTACCTGAGGTTGCTCTTTGCGCGCATCGGCGTGCCGCACTGCCCTCATTGCGGCCGGCCGGTCCGGCGTCAGAGCGCGCAAGAGATCGTCGGGCAGATCCTCACCTGGCCGTCGGGGGCGCGCGTCGAGATCCTCGCGCCCACCGTTCAGGGGCGCAAGGGCACGTACCGCCAGGCGTTCGCCGATCTCAAGAAACAGGGGTTCGTGCGCGCCCGCGTCGACGGGAAGGTCGTCGAGCTCCAAGAGGAGGTGCGCCTCGAGCGTTACAAGGTCCATCACATCGAGGCGGTCGTCGACCGGCTCCTCCTGGAGGAGGGCGTCAAGCAGCGGCTGACCGATTCGGTCGAGACGGCCCTCAGGTTCGGCCGGGGCACCGTCATCGCGGCGCGGCCCCAAAAGGACGGCCGCTTCCAGGACAAGGTCTTCAGCGAGCGCTACGCCTGTGTCACGTGCGGCATCAATATCGCGGAGATCGAGCCGCGTGTCTTCTCCTTCAACTCCCCCTATGGCGCGTGCCCGGCCTGTAACGGCTTGGGGATGAAGATGGAGTTCGACCTCGACCTTATCATACCCGATAAGAAGAAGAGCATCCTTGAGGGGGCCCTGGAACCGTGGAAGAAGGGGGGCAAGGGCTATCTCTTATATTACCGCAGCCTGTTGCGCGAGCTTGCCCGCCGGCTCGGCTTTGACCTCGATACGCCTTTTTACAGAATGACGAAGGAGCACCGCCGGGCGATCCTGTACGGTTGCGATGAGGTCATCTGGGGCCGGCGTTTTGAAGGGTTGGTCCCGCACCTCGTGCGTCTCTTCCAGCAGACGGACAGCATGTATCTCAAGGAGGAGATCGCCCGTTTCATGTCACAGCTGCCGTGTCCGGCGTGCGGCGGGTCGCGCCTGAAAAAAGAGAGCCTCGCCGTCACGGTCCACGGCCGCTCCATCTGGGACGTGGTGCGCATGAGCATCGCCGAGGCCTACCGCTTCTTCGGAGAGCTGCCGTTGAGCGACGCCGAGCGCATCATCGCCGCCCAGGCCTTGAAAGATGTACGCGAAAAACTCAGATTTTGCCTTGACGTCGGCCTGGGGTATCTCACGCTCGAGCGCAAGAGCCAGACCCTCTCGGGCGGCGAGTTCCAGCGGATCCGCCTGGCCACACAGGTCGGCTCGGGTCTCGTCGGCGTCCTTTATTGCCTGGATGAGCCGAGCATCGGCCTGCACGCGCGCGACAACGCGAAGCTGCTGGCGACGCTGGCGTCCCTGCGCGACATGGGCAACACCCTGCTCGTCGTGGAGCACGATGAGGCGACGATCCGCGCGGCCGACTATGTCGTGGACCTGGGTCCGGGCGCGGGCCGGCACGGCGGGGAGGTGCTCTACGCAGGTCCCACCCGGGGATTATTGAAGTCCGGCCGTTCCCTGACCGCGCAATTCTTGAACCGCCGCCGGACGATCCCGCTGCCCGCGGTCCGCCGGGAATACCGCAAGAATAAGGAGCTCGTCCTCCAGGGCGCGCGCACGCACAATCTCAAGGGGATCGATGTGCGTTTTCCGCTGGGTGTCTTCATCTGCGTCACCGGCGTCTCGGGATCAGGCAAGTCGACGCTGGTGAACGAGACGTTGTTTCCGGCGTTGCGCAGCCGGCTCGGCCGGGTTTCGCGGCCGCACCTTCTGATCAAGGGCTTGACGGGCGTGGAGCCCATCGACAAGGTGATCGATGTGGACCAGGCGCCCATCGGGCGTACGCCGCGCTCCAACCCGGCCACGTACGTGGGCGTCTTCACCCCCATCCGCAGCATATTCGCGCGCCTTCCCGAGGCCCGGAGCCGCGGGTACAAGCCCGGCCGTTTCAGCTTCAACGTCAAGGGCGGCCGCTGCGAGGCGTGCGGGGGCGACGGCGTCAAGAAGATCGAGATGCACTTTCTGCCGGACGTCTACGTGCGTTGCGAGGTCTGCAAGGGCGAGCGCTATAACGAGGCGACCCTCCAGGTGAGATATAAAGGCAAGTCCATCGCCGACGTCCTGGACATGTCCGTGGACGAGGCGCTGAAGCTTTTTGAGAACATCCCCGCCGTCAAGAACACCCTGCAGATGCTCTCGGACGTGGGCCTGGGCTATATCCAGCTCGGTCAGGCCGCCACGACCCTCTCCGGCGGAGAGGCCCAGCGCGTGAAGCTTTCCAGCGAGCTGTGCAAGCGGGCGACGGGCAGGACATTTTATATCTTGGATGAGCCCACGACCGGCCTGCACTTCGCCGACGTCCAGAAGCTGCTCGATGTCCTGCAGCGCCTCGTGGACAGGGGCAACACCGTCCTGGTCGTGGAGCATAACCTGGACGTGGTCAAGTGCGCGGATTACGTGATCGACCTGGGTCCCGAGGGCGGGCAGGACGGGGGCACGGTGGTCGCCTGCGGCAGCCCTGAAGAGGTCGCCAGGAAAAAGCGTTCCTACACGGGCCAGTACCTGAAACGCTTGTTGAATTAGGCCGAAGGGGGATTCCTTTTGTAGGCAGACAATCAGAAGTTTTTCGGCAGATGTCGGCGAGGGATTGCATTTTTGCCGCAGCGACCCGGGTTAATGGAGCGTCACGGCGAAAATGCAAACCGAAGCCGACGGCGAAAAACTTCGTCTGCCACAAAAGGAATTCCCGTTCGGCGAGGTTATCATGCGAAGACGAAGAACGATGACAGGAACAGCTGTGTTGGCGCTCGCGCTTTTGGCGGGGCAGGGGCAGGCGCAGGAGACGCTCGACCGCAAGGTGGAGGACGCGTTCTACGTGGCCGTCAAGTCCTACCAGGACGGCTTCTATGACGTGGCCATCACCCTCTTCGACCGTTTTATCAAGACGTACGACGACACCCAGAAGAAGCTGGAGGCGCTCGTCTACATCGGGCAGTGCTATTTCTCCCAGGAGAAGTACTTGAAGGCCCTGGACCAGTTCGAGATGCTCCTGAAGATGAAGGGCGCCGAGCCGGTCCGCGACAGGGTCCTCTTTTGGCTGGGCGAGGTGTACAGCAAGGGCCGCGACCATCGCCGGGCCGCCGAGCTGTACCGCCGGCTGATCAAGGAACACAAGGGCTCCTCCTATTATCTCTTGGCGCACTTTTCCCTGGCGCGGGCGTATCTTACGGGCAAGAAGTACGAGGAGGCCATAGCCGTCTACCGGGACGTCTTGACGGGTTACGCCGCGACCTCGGCGGGCGAGCAGGCCGCCTTCGGCATCTGTGAGGTCCTGTATCGACAGGGCGATTACGCGGCGCTGAAAGAAGAGTTGGGCCGGTTTTTGGACGACTACCCTCAGGCCGAAGATCTGGACCGCGCCCTCTTTTACCTGGCCGAGGCCAGCTTTTATCTCGGCGACTTTGCCGGCGCCGAGAAGGCCTACAAGGCGTGCCTGGACCAGACGGATGCGGACGAGCTGCGTGCGCTCTCGCGTATAGGGCTGGGCTGGTCCTATCTAAAAGAAAAGGAGTATCAGAAGGCCCGGCAGGCCTTCGCAGCCTATGAAGAGGACGCGCCTTTGCCTGTCATCCTGGGGCGGGCGGTCATCTTTCTCGAAGAGGGGGTATCGGACCAGGCCCTTTACCTATATGATCAGGTCATCGCGCAGGACAGGGAGGGCGAGTTCCTGCCGCTCGCCTATTTCGGCCGGGCCGAGGCCCTGTATCACCTCTCCCGTTTTCAGGAGGCCATCGTCTCCTATAGGACCTCCCTGGATAAACTCAAGAGCTTCTTCCGGGGCCTCGCCGACAACCGCGAGCTGCGCGACAAGATCCACTACGGTCTCGCCTGGTCGTACCTGAAGGTCGGCGATTTTCCTTCCGCGCAGGAGGCCTTTCAGAAGGTGGTGACGCTGACAAAGGACAAGATATTCAAGCTCAGCGCGATGTGCCAGTTGGCCGACACCTACCTGGATGCCGGAGAGTACGACAAGGCCATCGCCGGCTACAGGAACTTCCTCGAGATCTACCCGGACAGCGTCTACAACGATTACATCCAGTTCCAGCTCGGGGTGGCCTGGTTGCGGTCGGATGACACCGACGCGGCCATCCTCGCCTTCCGCAAGCTCCTGGCCGACTATCCGACCTCCAACCTCGTGGACGACGCCCGCTACTTCCTGAGCGTGACGTATTTTCAAAAGGGGCTCTTTGCAACGGCCCGCCAGGAGCTCGAGGCCTTTGAGAAGAACGGCAGGGATTCGCCGTTCAGGCCCCAGGCGCTTTTTTTGCTGGCCGAGTGCTGGATGAACGAAGGCAGCTACAAGAAGGCCATCGAACATTATCAGATGGTGCGCCAGCAGTTCCCTCAGGAAGTGGCGTTGCAGCAGAAGGCGGAGTATGAGATCGCGCACGCCACGTTCGAGATGGGGCAGTTGGCCGAGGCGAAACGCCTCTTTCTGGATTTCGTGACCCGTTATCCGGATTCACCCTTTTCTCCGAACGTCCTCTTTTGGCTGGGGCAATCGTTGGCGTCCCAGGGGGACCATGCCGGTGCCCGCCGTACCTTTGAGCGGATGATCCGTAATTATCCCGATCATGAGGGCGTTACGGACGCCTATCTGGGGATCGGCCGCGCGTACGCCGCCGAGGGGGATCTGCCGATGGCCCTGCGCAGTTTTGAGAGCGTCACGCAGAGCGCGCAGGCGAGCGACGCGACGCGCGCGATGGCGTTCATGGCGGCGGCGGATGTCCATCTCTCCCAGGCCCGGACGAAGGAGGCGCAGTCGTCCCTGCGACAGGCGGCAGCGCTGCCCGGCCCATGGGTCAGGACCGCTTACGTGAAGATGGCCCGTTTGCTGTTGCAGGATGAAGATCAGGCTGCTGCGGCAGGGGCGCTGGACCAGGCCCGGGCTGCGATGGGTAATATCCAGGATAGCGTCCTCCTCTTGGAGATAGGGGAGGTCTACGAGGAGGCCGGCCATTGGCAGGAGGCCGTTGAGGCGTACATGCAGGTCCACTACCTTTCGAAGGACGCGAAGATCTCTGTCAAGGCCCTCTTGAGGGTAGCCCAGATCTATGAGAACCGCTCGCAGCACGTGCAGCTCAAAAAGATCCTTGAAGAGATCGCGGCGCTGCCCGTGCCCGAGGCGGCGTACGCCCGGGAAAAGTTGATGACGATGAAGGCCAAAAGGGGATCGGAGTGACGCCATGATAAAAAAGGTAGTCGGGGCAGGGGTGGGATGCGCGGCAGCGCTCTTTGTTTCGTTCGTCTTGGCGACACGGATGCCGTTTTTTGAGCGGGGCGGGCTTATGCTCCTGCCGATATTCGTCTGTTCTTTCCTCGCCTGGGGCGTCGTCTTCGCGAAGTTTTTTCAGATGGCGGGCTGGCGCCAGGACGTGAGGATGCTCCTGAAGAACGTCTTCGACGGCATCGATCGTCAACGCATCAAGGAGGCGCTGGAGGAGACACAGAAGAACCCGACCCCCGCAGCCCAGATATTGCGTGCCGGCATCCTCAAGTACGACCGCCGCAAGGAGGAGGTCCGTGAGGCCCTGGACGACGCGTTTCTGCGCCAGGTCCCGGTTTTGGAGAGCAGCATGCATTCCCTGGAGACGCTGGTCCAGGTCCTGCCCCTTTTAGGGTTCTTGGGAGGTCTGGCCGGCATGGTAAAGGTCTTGGTCGCCGTGGAGGCAAAGGCGACCTATCACGTGGCCGTCGGCTTTTCCGACCTGCTGGCCGGAGGCTGGGAGATGGTGCTCTGCGGATTTACGGCCTTGCTCTTTGCCTTGCCGCTCTTTTTGGCGTATCGCCTCCTCGCTGCGCGCATCGAACAGGAGAAGGTCCTGCTGGAGCAGACGGCCACCGTCTTTCTGGAAGATCTTATCGAGAGGAGGAGCGGCACGTGAGGTTTTCGCGGCGCACGTCCTTTGCAGGGATCCGTTCCTATCCGTTCTTGTGGGTCTTCGTCTACGCGGCGGTCCTGTGCATGGGCGCCGTTTTTTTGGTCTGCGGCGTGGCGTTACAACCGGTCCTCTCCGCGACCCTGCCCACCGTATGGGCGCAGGTCCCTGAGGCCGGAACGTGGCAGACGGTCTTCCTGGCAGGGGACGGCGCTCTGACATTGAACCGTCAAGAGGTCGCGCTCACCGCATTGAGCGCGGCGATCCGGCAGATCGAGCCCCAGCAGCGCAATGTCCTTTTTGTCGTCGAGCCGGGGGTCGCCTTCCGCGAGGTGGCGCGCGTCTGGCGTCTATGCCGGCAGGCCGGTGTGCGGCAGGTCTATATCGCCACATTGACGGAGGCGCCATGAAGCGGCGGCCGTGTATTTTTCCGGGAGCAGCGGCCGCGGCCCTGGGGCTCCATTTTCTGTTCTTCGGTCTCTTGACGCCCCGGCTGACCGCGGAGAGGTACGCCGTGTCTCAGCCGCAGGCCGTGTTTCTGGGCGCGGTCCTGGGGCGCCGTGATGCCGGGAGCATCGGAATATCCGTGCAGCAGGGCGGCGGGGCGCTGGACGCCGTCCTGCGGCCGGCGGCGGCCCAGGCCGTCTCGTATCATGCCAAAGACCCGCAGGTCCCGCTGAAGCCGCTGCCGGCCTTGACCGAGGCCTTGGTCACCGGAGGGCCGATGGTCCTGCCGCCGACGGCGGCGTTGCCCCCGGTCCAGGCCGGCCCGACACAGATCTCTTTTTATCTCTTTGACCCGCCGCCTTTTTTGCTCAATGTCGATTTTTCAGATCTGGAGAAGATGGTCGGCCGCGAAGAAGTCGCCGCGTACATGGAGTGCGCGCTCACGGTGACGGCCGGGGGCAGCGTGCGCGCCGTGCGACGCATCACGGGCAGCGGCCACCCGATCCTGGACAGTTTCATCATCTTCAAGCTGCAGCGGGCCGTCTTTCGGACCGACGACCTGAATACGGAGCAGCCCGTGCGGCTGCTCATCCGCCTTAAGTGATATCGTGGAGCAGGGGAGATGTTAAAAATTGATTTTTCGCTTTTATTCTGTTATTATTTTATCGGAGCGCTGTGTCTGTACTTTGTGGGAGTTTTTCTGTGCGACATCCCCCGGTGGGACCGGGTCCGGGGCCTGTCGCGCCAGGTGTGGCAGTGCGCGGTCTGCCTGCACACTTACTTCGATCCTAAGCCGTTACGGATCAGCGCGTGTCCTGTCTGCGGGTCCTTGAACAAGAGGGAGCCTAAGGAGGGAGAGAGCCCATGATCACCGAGATCGGTATCGCCGCCGGTGACATATGGCACTATCTGGACGCCCACGGAGTGGTGACGCTCTCGCGGTTGGTCAAGGACCTGGACAGGCCCAAAGAGCTCATCCTGATGAGCGTCGGATGGCTCGCCCGTGAAGGGCACGTCGTGCTGCTCAACGAAGAAAAGGACTACAGGATCACATTGAGGAAGTGACCATGAGGCGTGGACTGGCCATCGTTACCATGCTTATTTTTGTCGTCGTCTTTTCGATGCTGGCCGCGACGATGCTGGGCCTGATGTCTGCGAGCACGCGCCAGATAGAGGCCGATGTGCGCCGTGTCCGCGGGTGGTACGCGGCCGAGGCCGCCAATGTCATCGCGGCGGACAGACTGCGCAAGGGCCAGGCCTTGGCAGGGGCCTATGCCGTACCCTGGTCCATCAATACGGGGACCGGG